>DATHBY010000191.1:0-1822 GCA_035295885.1 Allosphingosinicella sp. | reverse complement strand
TAACGGGATGACGCAGGAGGAATATCATTTCTTCCTGCACAACCGGCTGAAGCAGCACTGCATCCTCGGGAACGATTATTACATGACCAACGAGCATCGGGTGCACGCGGACGGTCACACCGAATCGTCCGGCGAGGTGTTCGGCTATACCGAGATCACGCGCCAATATTACGACCGTTACCTTCTGCCAGTTATGCATACCGAGACGAACCTGCGGGAAGGGCCGAATGGCGACGAAGCCGTACAGTGGCTCTGGAAGGAATGGGCGAGCGTGCTGCGGCTCAGGAATGACGGCATTCCGACCGTGGGCTTCACCTGGTATTCACTGACGGACCAGGTCGATTGGGACACGGCGCTGAGAGAGCAGAACGGCAATGTGAACCCGCTCGGCCTTTACGATCTGGACCGGAACATCCGCAACGTCGGCAAGGCTTACAAGCAGCTGATCCACGACTGGAAGGACGTGCTTCCGGCCTCCAGCGTCTGCCTGTCGGTGCCGATCGTGAAGCCTTCGCAAGCCGATCGGATGCACGCGCTGAGGCAGCAGGCCCAGGCCGCAGCGGCCAACGACCAGATTTCGGCCCAGCCTGCCAATCCCGAAGTCGGCTAGGAGAAAAAGTAATGAAGATCGGCCGCATCGAGACCTTCTACGTACCGCCTCGCTGGCTGTTCGTACGGGTGGAGACGGAGGACGGCGCCGTCGGCTGGGGCGAGGCGAGCCTGGAAGGCTGGGCCGAGGCCGTGGACGGCGCCTTCGCGGCGCTTCGCGACCGCTTCGTCGGCCACGATCCGTTCCGGATCGAGGACGTCTTCCAGATCGGCTATCGCGGCGGCTTCTACCGCGGCGGGCCGGTCCTCATGTCGGCGCTGGCCGGGCTCGAGCAGGCCTTGTGGGACCTGAAGGGCAGGGCCCTCGGCCTCCCCGCCTGGGAGATGATGGGCGGGCGCGTGCGCGACCGGGTCCGGGCCTATGCCTGGATCGGCGGCGACCGCCCCGACGAGATCGGGGAGGCCGCGGCGGCCCGCCGTGCGCAGGGTTTCTCAGCGGTCAAGATGAACGCCACCGCGGAGCTCGACTGGATCGGGACCCCCAAGCGGTTCGACGAGGTCGTCGCCCGGGTCGAGGCGGCTCAGGGCGCCGGGATGGACGTCGGGCTCGACTTCCACGGCCGGGTCCACCGGCCGATGGCCAAGCAGCTCGCCAAGGCGCTCGAGCCGCTCGGCCTGCTGTTCATCGAGGAGCCGCTCCTTTCGGAGAATCCGGAAGGCCTGGCCCAGCTCGCCCAGCTCGTCTCCACCCCGATCGCGCTCGGCGAGCGGCTCCATTCGCGCTGGGACTTCAAGCCCTTCCTGGAGGCGGGCGCCGTCGACATCATCCAGCCCGACCTCAGCCATTGCGGCGGGATCCTGGAGGCCCGCCGGATCGCGGCCATGGCCGAGGCCTATGACGTCGCCGTCGCTCCGCACTGCCCCTTGGGCCCGCTGGCGCTCGCCGCCTGCCTCCAGGTCGCCGCGACCGCGCCCAACGTCGCTCTCCAGGAGATGTCGCTCGGGATTCACTACAATGTCGGCGGCGATCTCTACACTTTCTGCACCGATGCCGCCGCGATCACCGCCAACGACGGCTGGCTCGCCGTCCCGCCCGGCCCCGGTCTCGGCGTCGATATCGACGAGGCGGCGGTTCGCGAAGCCGACAAGGACCGCCATCGCTGGCGCAATCCCGTCTGGCGCCACAAGGACGGTTCGTTCGCGGAATGGTGAGATTTGCCTCCCCGCCGCTTCGCGGCAGGGAGGACAGTTAGGCCACGATTCTGAGTTTGCC
>DATHBY010000190.1:0-3415 GCA_035295885.1 Allosphingosinicella sp. | reverse complement strand
CAAGCACGAAGCCGGCGAAATAATGCTGCCGCTCCGGCGGATAACCGAACCGCGCCTGCGCCTCGGCGACCCCGCGCTCGCTCGCTCCCGCATTGCCGCCGGTCACCCAGTCGTAATCCTCGAGCTGAAGCAGGTCGAAGGCGGGGCTCTCCCACGCGTCCGGCAGGTTCGCGAGCCTGAGGTCCGGCGCCGCCAGCACCGACGGCAGGTAGACGAGCAGCAAGGTCTCGGCGTCGGGCGCGACGCTGCGCACCGCCGCCGCCAGCGCCGCGGTCGAATCCGCCAGCAGCGAGCCGGCCGAATCGAGCGTCGCCCTCTGCGAGTCGCTGAGTGGCGCCCGAACGTCGGCGATCGGCACGGGCGCGAACGCCGCGACGGCGGCCGGATCGTAGAGACAGATGCGCCCGTCCGCCGTCACCCACCACCAGGGCTCGCCGACCTGGAATCGCACCCTCAGCCCCGCCGCCGCCGCGATCCCGGCAAAGGCTTGCGCCGCAAGCCTCAAATAGCCCATCGCCCCGGCATGAGCGGGCGAGAGCAGCGTCGAGGGCGGCGACCAGCCGGTCACCGCCGGCGACCCGTCCTGCGCCCGCTGCTTCCAGTCCCCCCAGACATGCTGGTCGAGCAGCTCGTAGGAAAGCGAGAGGATGAGCTCGAAGCCGAGCGCCTTCGCCCGCTCGGCGAAATCCGAATGCCAGGCGGCGCAGGGCGCGTTCAGCACCCCTCCCGCCAGGCTGATGTAATAGCCGCCGCTATTCGCCTCGAGCCGGAAATAATGGCTCATCCCGACATAATGGTTGATCGGCCCGCGATAGCCGAGCTGAAGGCAGTTCCTCAGCACCCGCGCCGGAGTCAGATGATAGAGGTCGTCATAGCCGGTCGCGATCCGAAGCCGGTGCTCCGGCACCAGGGTGTCGCCCGTCGCCAGCACCGATCCCGCTCCGTCGCAGGCGATCCCGCTTAGCTCGGCCCAGCCTTGCGCCGGAGCGGCGAGCGGCGCATCCGCTTTTGTATAGCCCGGCGCCACCATCGACACGAACATCCGGTCGACGTCCCCCGCCCAGAGCGGATCATCCCCGGCCCACCCGCCGGCCAGTTCGGCGAAGTCGAGCTCGACCAGCGCATCCTCCGGGCTTCCCTCCGAATAATTCCACAGCCGAACGTACCAGCTTCGCTCAGCCCCGGCCTGGTCCCGCCCCTCGATGGTCAGCGTCGGCCCGTCCACCGCGTCCAGCGCCCTCAGCCCGCCGCTCCGCCACCGGAAGGAAAGCCGGCAGGAGCGCAAGTCGCGGCTCGTCTCGTAGGCGAGCAAGGGATGGTCGAACCGGTCCTGCGACTCCCAGATCAGCCCCGCCAGGTCGTCCGCCTTGTAGAAGACGCAGTCGACGCGAAGCGAATTGGGCCCCGTCGTCACCACCGAAGCCATCATCGGCCGCGGGAAATTGACCGTCCACAATCGCGCATCGAAGCGCTTCACATACCCGATCTGCCTCGCCGCCCCGGGCGGCGCCAGCCAATGCCCCATCTCACCAGACCTCCACAGTCCGTCATGCCGGACGTGATCCGGCATCCATGAACACCGCCGCCCGCGGGTTTCCGCTCCCGGCCGTGTCCATGGATTGCGGCTTTCGCCGGAATGACGAGTTCAATCCTCGACCCGCATCAGCGCCTGCTTCACCGCCCGGGCCACCTGCCGCCCCGATTGCGCCAGCGCCTGCGAAGCCTCGCCCGGCGGAGCGCTGACTTTGATGCTCATCCGGATCTCGCGGACCGAGCCTCGCCCGGCCTCCACCCGACCGCTGGCGGTGGGCACGAACAGCTCCGGTCCCCGCTCGCCGACCAGATAGGGGCGTCCCGGCGCCACCGGCCCGCCGGTCGCCCGCCCGGGCGCTCCGAGCGCCGCCGCAAGCACCTGCGCGGCCGCGCTCAGCAGCCCGCCCTTGCCGCCGCCGCCCGCCGCCGCCTGGATTCCGCCACGAATCGCCGCCGCCGCGATCTCCGCCATCGCCGCAAGCGCGGTGCGCTTCAGGTCCTCGAACCCGAACTTGCCGGTCCGGACCGCCCGGATCAGCGCATTCTCGAGCACCCGCCCGGCCCGCTCCAGCCCGTCGGCCAGAGGCCCCTCGAGCTGCCCCTTCATCTCGGCCACGTCGCGAGCGAACGCGCCCGTATCGGCCCGAACGCTGACCAGCAGCCGCTCGATCTCCTCGTCCATCTGAAAATCCTCCCCATCGCAGATGGGGAGGGGACCAGGCGAAGCCTGGTGGAGGGGTACCCGCCCCGATCTGAATATTAATCCGGAAACCGCTCCATCAGCCGTTCGAGATCGCCTCGTCCGGCCCCCTCCCCCTCCGGCCCGAGCATCGCCTCCAGCACCGCCCCAAGCTCCGCCGGAGTCGCCCGCCAGAATTCGTCCGGCCGCCAGCCGAACAGCGCCCCCGCAAGCCCCGCAAGCCGCCCGGCGGCGTCGCTAAACCGCTCCACGGCCCTGCAATATCTGCCCGAGAAGTATCTTCAGCGCCGGAGTCACCCCCGCCAGCCCCTGCTCGACGATCGCCGCTCCGATCCGCGCCGGGCCCAGCCCCTCCGGCCGATTCTCGGCGCAATGCCAGAACAAGGCCGCAATCTCCGCCACCCTGAGCCCGCCCGCCGCGGCCCGCTCGACCAGAGCGAAGAGCGGCCCCAGTTCCGCCTCTGCAGCGACCAGCGCCTCGAAGCTGGGCCGAAGCCGAATCGCCTCGCCGCCGATCATCAGCGAAGCCTCCCCGCGCGCCGGGTTCGCCGGGCCGCTCACAACGCCACCACTGCGCCCGAGCTTTCGAGGCTCAGGGCGTAATTGCGCTCGCCGTTGTAATCGCCCGAATAATCGAGCCGGGTCACCAGGAAGCGGCCGCGAAGCCGCTCGCCGCTCTCGAAGCTCAGCTCGTAATCGTCGACCTGGCCGGCGAGCGCGTTCGTCTTGACCCGGACTTCCGCCGCCGATCCGGTGAAGATCCCGCTCGCCGCAACCGACACCGAGCGCACTCCCGCGCCGGACAGAAGCTCCCGCCAGCCGCCCGAATCCTTGCTGGTGACGTTCACCGCCTCGCCGTTCACCGACAATTGAGTCGTCCGCATCCCCGCCACAGTCGCGAAAACCGGCGGCTCGCCGCCATTTCCGACTTTCAGCAAGAAAGCGCTTCCCTTTTCCGCTGCCATCGATATTCTCCCTTCGGTTCAAACTCTTGCACTGGAATTCGGGATGATTTCACAAGTGCTGCTCATGGCCCTCCTGGCGTCCGCCCAGGGCAATATCGCTTCGGCCCGCACCAGCTATTCCAAATGCCTCGGCGCCTTCGCCCGGGCGCAGGTCAAGGAAGGCGCGGACGAGGCCGCGTTCCAGGCGAAGCTCGCCACCGCCTGCAAGGCCGAGGAA
>DATHBY010000189.1:0-9306 GCA_035295885.1 Allosphingosinicella sp. | reverse complement strand
GACCAGTAGGCTGGTCGGAAACCAGCCGAAATCAAAGAGACCCTTTCGATGAAGAGCGACACGCATCCCAATTACCACATGATCAAGGTGCAGATGACCGACGGCACCACCTTCGACACCCGCTCGACCTGGGGCAAGGAGGGCGACACCCTGACCCTCGATATCGACCCGAAGGTGCACCCGGCCTGGACCGGCGGCCACGGCAAGATGGTCGATTCCGGCGGCCAGGTCGCCCGCTTCAACAAGCGCTTCGGCGGCCTGACCCTCGGCAAGAAGTAACGGACGCAGCGGTGGAGGCGCCGGTCCTCGAAACCGGGCGCCTGCGCCTGCGGCCCTTCCGAGCCGGGGATCTCGACGCCCAGGCCGCGGCGATGTCCGATCCGGACGTCGTCCGCCACCTCGGCGGCTCGCCTTTCCCACGCGAGGAGACCTGGCGCAGGATGTTGGCCTCGCCGGGGCTGTGGGCGCTGCTCGGCTACGGCTATTGGGTCGCCGAGCGGCTCGAGGATGGCGCCTATCTCGGCCAGATCGGCTTCGCCGACTTCAAGCGCGACATGAGCCCGAGCATCGAGGGCATGCCCGAAATGGGCTGGATCATGGCTCGGCACGCGCAGGGGCAGGGCTATGCCACCGAAGCCGTCCTCGCCGCTCTGGCCTGGGCCGACCAGGCCCTGGGCGGAGGCGAGATCGTCGCCATTGTCAGCCACGACAACGCCGCCTCGATCCGGATCGCCGAGAAGGGGGGCTTCACCGCCCGCGAGGACGCCGTCTACAAGGGCGAACCGATCCTGCTGTTCAGGCGGCCGGCACGCTAGCCTGGCCCCTCCTCAGCTCTTCTCCGACGGGAACAATGTGTGCGCAGGAAGCCGGCGCCCAAGGCGGCCTTGATATAAAGCGCGGCGTGGAACTGCTCCTTGACGAGCCGAACGCCTTCCAGCCCCAGCGGCAGCCCGTCCACAGATAGCGCGCCGCCTTGCCGAGGGTGAAGCCGCGGATCCCGGCGATCGCCTGATGGAAGAAGTCGTTCCTCCGGCGCTCCGTTGCGGTTGCAGCCGCCGAGGGAAAGCTGCCGTCCCTGGCTACTGTGCGATCCCGGACGCATTCTGTCCACGTGCGGACACTCAACCGGTCATGCCACATTCACGAAAACATATGTAATCGCAGCTAAGCCGTCACGGGCAGAGAGTTGGCACGACTCCTGCTACAATCGTGGCAGGTCGGCCGCGAGAGCCGCAGAAGGGGAATGAATGATGACAGTCGGCAGTCGGCGACGCTCGAGGCTCTTCCGGCTTGGGGCGTCGACGCTCGCGCTCGCAGCCAGCCCGGCGCTGGCGCAGGAGACGGGCGACGCGCCGCCGCCGGAGCCGACTCTGCCGGCCTCGGTCGAGGACGCCAAGACCTTCCTTCCCGCCGATTTCACCCGCTTCGCGCCCCGCAATGCGCTCGACATGCTTCGCAACGTCCCCGGCTTCACCATCCGCGAGGCCACTCAGGAAAGGGGCCTCGGAACCGCCACCGGCAACGTTCTGATCAACGGCCAGCGAATCTCCGGCAAGTCGAACGACGTCGTCACCGAGCTCGGCCGGATCCCCGCCTCCAACGTCGTGCGCATCGAGATACGCGACGCCGCCACGCTCGACGTACCCGGGCTCTCGGGGCAGGTCGCCAACGTCGTCGTCAAGGCGGGCGGAATGCAGGGCCAGTTCGCCTGGCGTCCCGAATTCCGCCAGCGCAACACCGATCCGGTGCTGACCCGCGGCGAGGTTTCCGTCAGCGGCAAGAAGGGCAAGATCGAATATACGCTCGGCCTCCAGAACCAGTCCTTCGCCGGCGGCGCCAACGGCCGAACCAATATCTTCCGTCCGGACGGGGAGCGGATCGAGGCCCGCAACGACGTCTTCACGGCGACCGGGGAGAATCCGAAGGCGAGCGTGCGGTTGAACTGGGACGGGCCCGGCAGCTCGGTCGGCAACTTCAACGGCTCGCTGCAGGGCTTCTATTACGACTATCGCGAAATCGGCGAGCGTGTCTCGCCGGGCCTTGCCGACCGCATTCGCCGGGTCGCCAACGACGAGGACAGCTGGTCCTATGAGCTGGGCGGCGACTACGAGCTCGCGCTGCTCGGCGGCCGCCTCAAGCTGATCGGCCTCGATCGGGCCGGGCGCACGCCCTTCGCACAGGATGTCCGAACCACCTTCGCCGACGCCGCTCCCGACACCGGCAGCCGCTTCGACGAGGTCGCCGACACCCACGAGCGGATCGGCCGCGCCGAATATCGCTGGAAATGGGGCAAGTCCGATCTTCAGCTGTCCGGAGAGGGCGCCTTCAACAGCCTCGACAACGTGAGTCATTTCTTCATCCTGCGCTCGAACGGCCAATATGAGGAGATCCCGCTCCCGGGCGGTACCGCCGCGGTGAAGGAGGATCGCTACGAGGTGATGGCGAGCCTGGGGCGGCCGCTGTCGCCGAAGCTCAGCATTCAGCTCGCCGCCGGGGGCGAATATTCGACCCTTCGGCAGACCGGCCCGGGCGGCCTCAGCCGCACCTTCTGGCGGCCCAAGGGCCTGTTCTCCGCCGCCTGGAAGGCGTCGCCCCGGCTCGACGTGAACCTGAAGCTCCAGCGCCGGGTCGGCCAGCTCAATTTCCGCGATTTCCTCGCCCGGGTGAATCTCAACGACGACCGCACCAACGCGGGCAACGTGGAGCTCGTCCCGCAGCAGAGCTGGGAGGCCGACCTCGAGGCGACCCGAAACCTCGGCCGCTACGGAACGACGACGGTGCGCCTCTACGGCCGGCTCTTCGAGGACGTGGTCGACATCATCCCGATCGGCGCCACCGGCGAGTCGGTCGGCAACATAGACAGCGCGCACGCCTATGGCGTCGAATGGAAGAGCACCTTCAACTTCGATCCGCTGGGATGGAAGGGCGCCAAGCTCGACCTGCGGGCCCAGCGCCAGGAGACTCAGGTCAAGGATCCGCTGACGGGGGAGGGGCGGCGAATCTCGAACACCCTGATCCACTTTTTCGACATCACTCTGCGCCACGACATCCCGGACAGCGACTGGGCCTATGGCATGAACCTCAACCACCAGCTCAATGCGCTCAGCTACCGGCTGACGGAAGTCGGGCGCCAGTGGGAAGGCCCCTATTGGGGGAGCCTGTACGCCGAGCATAAGGACCTGTTCGGCCTCACCGTCCGGGCCACCATCTCCAACGTGCTTGCGGCGCGGAGCATGTGGGACCGCACCGTCTACGTCGGCCGCCGAACCGGCCCGATAAGCTTCATCGAGCGCCGCGACCGGCTGATCGGCCCGATCTTCAGCTTCCAGGTGAGGGGGAAGTTCTGAGATCGTCACCCCGGACTTGATCCGGGGTCCACCTTCTTTCTGTCGGTGGCCATGAAGAGAGTGGATGCCGGATCAAGTTCGGCATGACGGTTCAGAACAAAGTCGTCACCCAGTAGAAGATCGCGCCCACAGTCGCCGACGCGGGGATGGTGACCACCCAGGCGGTGACGACGTTGCGGGCGACCCCCCAGCGGACGGCCGAAGCCCGCCTCACAACGCCCGCGCCGATGATGCAGCCGGTGATCGTGTGGGTGGTGGAAACCGGTATTCCGAGCCAGGATGCGGTGAACAGCATCACCGATCCGCCCGCCGACGCGCTGAAGCCCTGGTGCTGGGAGAGCTTGGTGATGCCGGTGCCCATGGTCTTGATGATCCGCCAGCCGCCGCTCAGGGTCCCGAGGGCGATCGCGACGTAGCAGCTGACCGCCACCCAGTGAGGAACGTGGAATTCGCCCGTCAAATAGCCGGTGGAATAGAGGAGAACGGTGATGATCCCCATCGTCTTCTGGGCGTCGTTGAGGCCGTGGCCGACCGAATAGGCCGCCGAGGAGACGAGATGGAGGGCCCGGAACTTTCCCTCGGCGCCTCGAGCGCTCGCCCGGAACGCCAGCCAGCTCGTCAGGAGCATGATCAGCATTGCCAGAATCATTCCAAGCATGGGCGACAGGACGATCGCGACCAGCGTCTTGTTGAGGCCGGTCCACTGCACTCCGGTCAGGCCCGCATGGGCCACTCCGGCCCCGACCAGACCGCCGACCAGCGCATGGCTGGAAGAGGAGGGGATGCCCTTCAGCCAGGTGACGACGTTCCAGAACATCGCTCCGATCAGCGCTCCGAACACCACCGCCGGGGTGATCAGATCCTTGTCGATCAGCCCCTTGCCGATCGTGTCCGCGACCTTGTGAAGGCTCGGCACTGCGAGCGCGAGGAAGTAGGCGGCGAAGTTGAAGAAGGCGGCGAAGACGACCGCCTGCACCGGGCTGAGGAGACGAGTGGCGACGACGGTGGCGATCGAGTTGGCGGCGTCATGGAGGCCGTTCAGGAAATCGAACGCCAAAGCGATGGCGATGAGGCCGATGAGCAGCGGCAGGGCCAGCTCGTGCATCCTGTGCGCTCCTCAGGCGTGGTCGATGACGACGCCGGAAATCTCGTTCGCCACGTCTTCGAAGCGGTCGAGGACCCTTTCCAGATGGCTGTAGATCTCGCGGCCGACGATATAGCCCATCGCATTGCCCTCGCGGTGCCGGAGGAACAGCGCCTTCAGGCCGGCGTCGTGGAGGTGGTCGGCCTCCTCCTCGAGATGGACGATCTGCTCGGTGATCTTGTCCAGCGCGAGATGGTTGCTCCCGATCTTGCGCATCAGCGGCATCGCCTCGGCCACCAGCCTCGCGCCCTGCTCCGTGAGCGCGGCCATGTCGCGCATCTGCGGCTCGAAATGCACGACCTCGAACTGGGTGATCGCCTTCGACGTCTTCAGCATCTCGTCGATGGCATCGTCCATCGAGGAGATGAGGGCCGTGATCGCGCTTCGGTCGAACGGGGTGATAAAGGTTCGGCGCACCGCGTGGAGCACCTCCCGAGTAACGTCATCGGCCTGATGCTCGAATTGCGAGATCTGGCGGCAGGCCTCCTCGATACCCTCTTCCTTGGCGAACATCCGGCTCATCACCTCGGCTCCCCCCACCAGGGTGACGGCGTGGCGTTCGAACATGTCGAAGAAGCCGGCCTCCTTCGGCATGAGAGCGCGGAACATCTTCAGCATTCATTCCCCCCCGCGACGTTCGCGGCTCCCTAGCACGGGCCGGGGAAGAATTGTTTCACTTTTGTGACAAGTCCCCGGCCATCCGGCGGATGAGCAGCGCAAGCTCCTCCTCGTGAACGGCGGCGGCGCCTTCCTCGGCCGCGAACCAGCGCCGCTCGCGCTGGCCTTTCTCCGGCCAGTCGTCGCGCTCCTCGGCGACGTTCATCCGGAACAGGTGGACGACCGCGGGCACGGCGGTCCCGAGGCGCCGCCGCTTCTGATAGGAATAATGGCCGATCGCTTCCGGATCGACCGGTCCGATTATCCCGGCCTCTTCCCAGGCCTCCTGAGCGGCCGATTCGGGCGCGCTTTTGCCCGGGATCGGGTTGCCGCGGGGGACGACCCAGCGCCGGGTTTCGCGCGAGGTGATGAGGAGGATTTCAAGGGCGCCGCCCGACGCCGGGCGCACCGGGATCACTCCATATTGGGTCAGCACGGCTCATGCTCACCGAGCCGCGGCGCCGGCGAGTCCGCCACCTGGCGCTTGCCGTCGATGACAATCGGGCAGGCGAGGCCGGGTGTGTCGCCTTCTATCCTCAGGCCGCGATGCACGACCTGCGGGTCGGCGAACACGGCGTCGACCGAGTTGATCGGCCCGGCCGGAATCCCGGCGGCCTCGAGCGCTTCGGACAATTCCTTCCGCCTGCGCCCGAGCATCGCCGCTTCCAGTAGCGGGATCAGCGCCGCCCGGTTCACTACCCGCGCCGGGTTGGTCCGGAAGCGCTCGTCCTGCGCAAGCTCGCCAAGGCCCAATATCCCGCAGAGCCGCTCGAACTGCCCGTCGTTGCCGACGGCGACGATCACCTCGCCGTCGGCGACCCGGAAGGCCTGGTAGGGGACGAGATTGGAGTGGCCGTTGCCCATACGATGTGGAACGTCCCCGGAGACCATCCAGTTCAGCGCCTGGTTGGCGAGCACGGCCACCTGGGTGTCGAGCAAAGCCATGTCGATATGGGCGCCGCGGCCGCTCCTGTCCCGCTCCCTCAGCGCGGCGAGGATCGCGACTCCGGCGTAGAGGCCGGTGAACAGGTCCGCATAAGCGATGCCCGACTTCTGCGGCGCCCCGTCCGGCTCGCCGGTAAGCGACATCGCGCCGCCCATGCCCTGGATGATGAAATCGTAGCCGGCGCGGGCGGCATAGGGGCCGGTCTGGCCGAAGCCGGTGATCGAGCAATAGACGAGGCTCGGGTTGACCGCCGAGAGGGAAAGGTAATCAAGCCCGTACCGGGCCAGCCCGCCGACCTTGAAATTCTCGATCAGCACATCGGCCTCGCCGGCCAGCGCCCGCACCTGCGCCCGGCCCTCCGGAGCCTCGAGGTCGATCGCCAGCGACTGCTTACCGCGGTTGCAGCTGTGGAAATAGGCCGCCGCTCCGTCCGCCGCGAAGGGCGGTCCCCAGTTGCGCGTATCGTCGCCCGCCTTCGGCCGCTCGACCTTCACCACCTCCGCGCCCAGGTCGGCGAGCAGCTGCCCCGCCCACGGCCCGGCGAGGATCCTGGCGAGTTCGACCACCTTGAGGCCGGCGAGGGGCTTATCCATGCGCACGTCCGTCATTGCGAGAAGCGAAGCCACGAAGCAATCCAGTCCCGGGTCTCCGCGCCGCTGGATTGCTTCGCTTCGCTCGCAATGACGGTTTCACCGTCAAAAGGCGGAAATCCCCGTGATCGCGCGCCCGAGGATCAGCCCATGGACGTCGTGAGTCCCCTCATAGGTGTTGACCGTCTCCAGGTTCGCCGCGTGCCGCATCACCTGGAACTCGGCGGAGATGCCGTTGCCGCCGTGCATGTCGCGGGCGATCCGGGCGATTTCGAGCGCCTTGCCGACATTGTTGCGCTTGATGAGGCTGATCGTCTCCGGGATCAGCTCGCCCTCATCCATGCGTCGCCCGACCCTGAGCGCCGCCTGAAGGCCGAGCGTGATCTCGGTGATCATGTTGGCCAGCTTCATCTGCACCAGCTGGGTCGCGGCCAGCGGGCGCCCGAACTGCTTGCGGTCGAGCGTGTAGCTTCGAGCGGCGTGGTAGCAGGCCTCGGCCGCGCCCATCGAGCCCCAGGCGATTCCGTAGCGCGCCCGGTTGAGGCAGCCGAACGGGCCCTTCAGACCGGAGACGTTGGGAAGCAGCGCTTCCTCGGGTACCTCGACCCCGTCCATCACGACCTCGCCGGTGATCGAGGCGCGCAGGCTCAGCTTCATTCCGATCTTGGGCGCGGAAAGGCCCTTCATCCCCTTTTCGAGAAGGAAGCCGCGGATCCTGCCGTCATGAGCGTCGGACTTGGCCCAGACGACGAAGACGTCGGCGATGGGCGAGTTGGTGATCCACATCTTGGAGCCGGAGAGGCGGTAGCCGCCCTCGATCTTCTGGGCGCGGGTCCGCATCCCGCCCGGGTCCGAGCCGGCGTCGGGCTCGGTCAGTCCGAAGCAGCCGATCAGCTCGCCGCTCGCCAGCCCCGGAAGCCATTTGCGCTTCTGCTCCTCCGATCCGTAGGCGTGGATCGGATACATGACGAGCGAGGATTGCACGCTCATCGCCGAGCGATAGCCGCTGTCGACCCGCTCGACTTCCCGCGCCACCAGCCCGTAGCTGACGTAATTGAGCCCCGCTCCGCCATATTCGGACGGGATGGTCGCGCCTAGCAGGCCGAGCTCGCCCATCTCCGACATGATCGCGCGGTCGAAGCTTTCCTCGAGGAAGGCCTCGGTCACCCGCGGCTGCAATTTCTCCTGCGCATAGCTGTGCGCCGTGTCGCGGACGAGCCGTTCCTCGTCGGAGAGCTGAGCGTCGAGCGCGAACGCATCCTCCCAGTCGAACCTGCCAATCGCCGCCTCGGCCATCTCATTCCCTTCGCGTGGCGGACAGGGTGGGATTCGAACCCACGGTGAGCTTGCACCCACGGCGGTTTTCAAGACCGCTGCCTTAAACCACTCGGCCACCTGTCCAAGATCCGCGAGGCTCTAGCCGAAGATGGCGCGGGGCTAAACCGCCTCTTTCCCCTCTCCCGCTTTTTCCGGGAGACCGGGATTGGAGCCGTTTGCGCCATCCGGGCATTACACTGGCATGCGGGGCCGCTCGTGCAGGCGCTGCGTTGAGCCGAGTATCGGCGCCTGCGCCGCTGTGGCATCAGGGGCGCCGGTTGGGAGAAGTATGTATGCGTATTTCGAGGGGGATGGCGGCCCTGGCTCTGGCGGCGGCGATCCTGCCGCTGTCCAGCCCGGCGCGGGCCCAGACCGGGCTCAGCCAGTCCGGCTTCCAGGCCTACCTGCCCCAGCTCGAGGCGCAGGCGCGCCGCGCCGGAGTCAGTTCCGGCACGATCGCAAGCGTCTTCCCCAACCTCGTCTTCAGCCCGCGCACCGTCGAGCTCGACCGCGCCCAGCCGGGCGGAAGGCCCGGAAGCGTCGCCAATCCGCCTTTCGCTCCCTATCGCGCCCGCCACGTAAACCCGGCGCTGATCGCGGCGGGCCAGCGCAATTACTCCGCCAATCTGTCGCGGCTCCAGGCCATCGGCAGGCGCTATGGGGTGGCGCCGTCTGTGCTCGTCGCGATCTGGGGGCATGAGACGAGCTACGGCGCCGTCACCGGCAATTTCGACCTTTTGAACTCGCTCGCCTCGCTCGCTTATGACGGACGCCGCCGGCAGCTCTTTTCGGACGAGTTCGTCGCGGCGCTCAAGATGATCGACCGCGGGGTTCCCAGGTACCGCCTCAAGGGCAGCTGGGCCGGCGCCACCGGCCATCCGCAATTCCTGCCGTCGGTCTGGCTTCGGCTCGGCGCGGACGGCGACGGCGACGGCCGCTCCGACATCTGGCGCAGCGAGGCCGACGCGCTCGCCTCGATCGCCAATTACCTCAGCAATGCCGGCTGGCGGTCGGGCGTGCCCTGGGGGGTCGCAGTCCGGGTGCCGCCGGGACTGGACCGCGCCAGGATACGCAACCATTTGCGGGCGCCGCGCTGCCCGCGGGTCTACGAGCGTCACAGCCGGTGGCTGACCATCGGCGAGTGGCGCCGCCTCGGCCTCGTCGTCCAGAACGGGGTCTGGCCGCGCGACACCGAAATGGCCTCGCTGATCGAGCCGGACGGCCCGGGCGCGACCGCCTATCTGCTGACCACGAACTATCGCACGATCCTCGATTACAATTGCTCCAACTTCTACGCTCTGTCGG
>DATHBY010000188.1:0-1929 GCA_035295885.1 Allosphingosinicella sp. | reverse complement strand
CGTGTTCGGCGTCAAGCCTGCTTCCAGGCGGTGTCGGTGCGGAGCATGGCGTTGAGCACCACCACCAGCTTGCGCATGCAGGCGGTCAGCGCCAGCTTCGCCGGCTTTGGCGGAGTCCGGCGTGAAGCGCAACATCCCGGGGCGTCGTGGTAACGCCCTGGCCGGGAACCAGAAGCCGGGATGGGGCGATGTCGGGCGGGACGCATCTGGAGTTGGAGGAGAGGGAGCGGCTGGCCGTGCTGAAGGCCGAGGGGCTCAGCCTACGGACGATCGCGAGCCGGCTCGGCCGGGCGGCGTCGACCGTCAGCCGCGAGCTGCGGCGCAACGCGCTGCCGAAAGGCGGCTACCTGCCGGTGCATGCTGAAGGCTGCTACCTCGAGCGCCGGCAGCGGCCGGCCGTCCTGGAGCGTGACGCCAAGCTCGGCCGCTTCGTGCGCGAGCGCCTGCTCGAGGGCTGGACGCCGGAGCAGATCGCCGGCTGGCTGAAGCGCGGCGAGGAACGGGGGCTGCGCGCCGTCTCCACCTAGACCATCTACGCCTTCATCCATCGGACCTCGCAGCGCGCCAGGCGCGGCCGTCGTCGGGCTCGTCAGCCGCGCTCCACGATCGCCGGACGGGCCTCGATCCACGACCGGCCCGAGGCCGTCGAAGGGCGTCGCGAGGCGGGCCATTGGGAGGGCGACCTGCTGATCTGCCGGCGGACCCGGCCCGTGCTGGTCCTCGAGGAGCGCGAGACCCGCTTCGTCCTCGCCGCCAGGCTCGCCGGCAAGTCGGCCGGGGAGACCGTGGCGGTGATGATGGCCGTCTTCCGCCGGCTCGACCCGCGGCTGCGGGCCTCGATCACCTTCGACAACGACACCGCCTTCGCCCGGCACGGGCTGCTGGCGAGCGCCTGCGCGATGGCGACGTGGTTCTGCGACGCTTACGCCTCCTGGCAGAAGGGCGCGGTCGAGAACGCGAACGGGCGGCTGCGGCGCGACCTGCCCCGGGATCTCGACCTCGACGCCCTGAGCGAGGCCGAGCTGCAGGAGATCGTCCTCACGCACAACCTGACGCCCAGGAAGTGCCTCGGCTTCCTCACGCCGGTGCAGGCGCTGCTCGCGGAGCTTGGCAGGGACGTCCGGATCCGCTTCGCTTAGTCCGTTGCGCTTCGTTCCGGAATCCACCCGGTCCGATCGGCCGATCGCCGTACCGATCATGCGGAGCGCCTCCCGCATGTATTCGTCATTGGGGCCGCGGACGATCAGGGCGACGTTCAAACCAGCCTTCTCCAACGGAGAGATATGTTCCTCACCGGCATGTCCCCATTTTATGACGAGGTCCGGTTGCGATGCCTTGACCACCTCAACATTCGGCTGGCTGCCCCTCGTCGCGCCGCCTGCCAGGATGCCGCTTTCGATATCCCTCGCCTTGGGGAAGAATTCACCCAAGATGTCGTTATCGATGGCGATCTCCGATTCGGGGTGAATACCGACCAGGCGATCCGGACTCTGATCGAGCGTGATTACTGTCGCGGCGATCGGAACCGGAAACGTGACAATGCGCTTCGCCGGTCCGTCAAGTTTAAGCGTTCGACCTGCTAAGTCGGTTATGGTGATCGGATCGGCTTGCACCGCTCCAACGAGAAGGATCACAAGCACGCCGCCCCCACCAGCTCTTTTCAGCCATCTGGTCATCCACTTTCCTCCAGCGACGGCACGGCTCGGCCAAACCGGCTGAGGTTCCTCAACCGACATTCCCCAAATGGGCTCGGCCGACACCCGAAAGCCTGCTCCTCGGTCAGTCCTCGGTCAACAAACTCCTGCGCTTCTGTAAAAACGCAAGCGTCGTCTGACCGTCACGGCACTCAGGCATGGGCCGCAGCCGCGAGCCGCTCGGCCTTCCAGGCCCATGGCAAGAGCCGCTCGAGCTCGTGGGCCTTGGTCCGGC
>DATHBY010000187.1:0-3353 GCA_035295885.1 Allosphingosinicella sp. | reverse complement strand
GCTCGGGCGCGAAGTATCGCTCGTCCAGAAAGCGGTCGATACGGGCGAGCCGCTCCGGATCGAACCCCGCGCCGGCTGCTTCCACCCTCTCCATCGCCTCTCCCCTCGCCAGGACGGCCCGCCTAGCGCTTGAGCGAAGCGCGAATCAACGTCATTGCGAGCGCAGCGAAGCAATCCGGTGGCACGGGCGCCCGAACATGGATTGCTTCGTCGCTACGCTCCTCGCGATGACGGGGCAAGGGAGCAAAGGAGAGGGCGGGTGATCGAAGGCTTCGAGCTGGATCCTGACTGGCCGCGGATGAGCCTCGCGCAGGTCGACGCGCTTCTGACCGCGCCCGGCTCCAGGCTGGAGATGGATGAGGCTCTCATCCGCGGCATTCCGACGCGGATCTGGAAGAACGCGCCGCCCAACCTGCCCTCCCTGGTCGGTATCTCTCGGGCCCACGGCGAGCGGACCGCCACGATCTTCGAGGAGGAGCGGGTCTCCTGGGACGCGCAATATCGCGCCATCGTTGCCCTGGCCTCGGAGCTTCGGCGGCTCGGGGTCGCAAGGGGCGAACGGGTGGCGATCGCCATGGTCAATCTTCCCGAATGGCCGGTCGCCTTCTTCGCGGTCACCGCCCTCGGCGCCATCGCGGTTCCGCTCAACGCCTGGTGGACCGGCGCCGAGCTCGAATACGGTCTCGCCGATTCGGGCGCGAAGCTGCTCATCTGCGACTCCGCGCGATGGCAGCGAATCGAGCCGCACCGGGCGGCATTGCCGGCGCTGGAGCATGTCATCGTCAGCCGGGCGGCCGTGAGCCCCGCCGGCGGCGCCCGCCTCGAGGATCTGATCGGAACGCCCGTCTCCTGGAGCGGCCTGCCCGACGCCCTGTTGCCCGACGTGCCGATCGAGCCCGACGACGACTCGGCCATCCTCTACACGAGCGGAACCACCGGCCAGCCCAAAGGGGCGCTCCACACCCATCGCAATTTCACCACCAACATCCTCTCGGTCGGCTATTCCAACGCCCGGGCGGCGCTCCGCCGGGGCGAGGCGCCGCCGGAGCCTCAGCCCAAGATCGCACTGATGGTCATCCCGCTCTTCCACTGCACGGCCTTGAGCGCGATGCTGATGGGAACGATGGTCGCCGGCCACACGCTCGTCTTCATGCGCAAATGGGATCCGCTCGAGGCGATGGCGATCATAGAGCGCGAGCGGGTGCAGATTACCGGCGGAGTCCCGACCATCGCCTGGCAGCTGCTCGAGCATCCCGAGCGCTCCCGCTTCGACCTCTCCAGCCTGGAGCAGATCAGCTACGGCGGCGCCCCGGCGGCGCCCGAGCTGGTCAGGAAGATAAGGGAGGAGTTCAAAGCCCTTCCCGGCAACGGCTGGGGGATGACCGAGACCACGGCCACGGTCACCAGCCATGTCGGCGAGGATTACCTCAATCGCCCCGACAGCGCCGGCCCGCCGGTACCCATCGCCGACCTCAGGATCATGTCGCCGGAAGGCGACCGCGAGCTCCCGGTCGGCGAGGTCGGCGAATTGTGGGCGCGCGGCCCGCAGATCGTCAAAGGCTATTGGAACAAGCCGGACGCCACCGCCGCCACCTTCGTCGACGGCTGGGTCCGCACCGGCGACCTCGCCCGCCTCGACGAGGAAGGCTTCGTCTACATCGTCGACCGCGCCAAGGACATGGTCATACGCGGCGGCGAGAATATCTATTCGATCGAGGTGGAGAACGTCCTTTTCGACCACCCCGCCGTCACCGACGCCGCGCTGATCGGCCTCCCCCACCGAACGCTCGGCGAGGAGCCGGCGGCGGTCGTGCATCTCGCTCCGGGAGCAAGCGCGACGGAGGAGGAGCTCAAGGCCTGGGTGCGAGAGCGGCTGGCGGTGTTCAAGACGCCGGTGCGGATCGCCTTCCTGCCCCAGCCCCTGCCGAGGAACGCCAACGGCAAGATATTGAAGAACGAGCTGAAGGCGCTGTTCGGCGCCTGAGGCGGGGAACCGCTTAGCGGCCCTTCCCCTCGCTCATCAGCAGCTTGTCGGTGTCCACTTCGGAAGGCTCGCCGTTGAGACGGCGCCATTCTGCGGCGGTCTTGCAGATCATCGGTCCGGCACCCAGGCGGCTGGTCGTGGATTCCTTCCGCTTGCAGATCTTCTTTTCCTTCTTGGGCTCGGTGCCCGTGACCGCCGTCGCGGAGGCGACCTGGACCGCCGGCGAAGCTGTTCCGGCCGGAGCGGGAGCCGCGGCAGTCTCGGTCCGCGCCTTCTCCGCCGGCTTCGGGGCGGCGGCGGCCGCCGGAGCCGTGCCCCGCCTGTCGTCGGCGGAACGGCAGATCTTGGTGCCCTGGCGGCTGTGGGAGGCGACGTCGCGTGTGCAGACCACGCGCTCCTTGGCCGGCTTGCCCGCATCGCTTTCCTGCGCCGCCATCGCCGGCACAGCCATCCCGAAAACCAAAAGCGCAGCCAGAGCCTTCATCGATCCCACCCTCAATTTATTCCGTGAAACTAAGCCCTTAGCACGGTTTCGTTCCGGCGACAAACAGGCTTAGCAAAAGTCGGCTTGACCTTTCTTGCTAATCGAGCGGCCAGCTCTCCAGAGTCTCGACGAAGCGCGTCAGCCAGGCATTGGTCTGATGGCCGTCGACCACCCGATGGTCGATGGTCAGCGAGACGTAGGCCATCGGCCGGATCAGCATCGCGTCCGTTCCGCCCACTTCGCGCACCACCACCCTCTTCTCGAGCTTGCCCACGCCCAGGATCGCCGATTGCGGCTGGTTGATGATGATCGGAGCGGCGAAAAGGGAGCCGGAGACTCCGTGGTTGGAGATGGTGAAGGTGCCGCCGGAGACGTCCTTCGCCGAAAGCTGCTCGCGTCGAGCCTTTTCGATCAGCTCGTCGAGGCCGGCGGCGATGCCCTTCAGGGACAGGGACTGAACCTTGCGAAGCACCGGCACGATCAGCCCCTTCTCGCCCAGAGCGGTGCCGATGCCGATGTTGATGTCGTCGAATATCTCGAGCCGGTCCTCGTGCCAGCGGCTGTTGATCGCGGGTGCGACCTTCATCGCCTCGGCGGCGGCTGCGGCTATGTACGCGCTGTAGGTGAGCTTCACGCCCTTCTTCGCCCAGGCCGCCTTGTGCCGCTCGCGATGGGCGATGATCGCGCTGAAATCCGCCTCGAACATGGCGGTGACGTGCGGCGCCCGGGTCACCGAGTTCAGCATGTTCTCGGCGATCTTGAGCCGCATACGGTCGTGCGGAACGCTGTGCGAGCGGATCGAGGAGTCGGACGGCTCGACGACTTTCGGCTGGGCGGTGGCGCGGGGGCTTTCGGTGTGCACCTTCGTCGCCGCTTCGACCGCGC
>DATHBY010000186.1:0-2786 GCA_035295885.1 Allosphingosinicella sp. | reverse complement strand
GCCGGTCCATCGCCGGCTCCTGGCCCTCGACCGCCCGGAGCACGCTTTCCTCGAGGCGCTTGAGCTGGTGGCGGTCCGCGAACGGGCCGCCCTTCGAATCCTGGACGAGGAAATTATCGACCGCCATTCCGTCCAGGGTGGTGTGGATCCGGGCGTCGATGATGTTGGCTCCGGCGAGGCTGATCGCCGCGCTCAGATGGTAGAACAGGCCCGGCCGGTCCCTGGCGTAGACGCTGAGCAGGGTGGCGCCGCGTTCCTCCTCCACCGACGCGGCCAGCGGCCGGGTCTTCGCCGGGGCTCGGTCGGCGGAGTCGATCAAAGCCGCGTTCTTCTCGAGCACGTCGAGCGGCTCGGCCAGCCAGTAGCTGTCGGGCAGCCGCCAGGCATGGCGGGCGAAGCGCGAATCCTCCCAGCCCAGCCGGGAGGCAAGCTCGGCCCGGGTCGCGGCGATGCGCTCGGGACGCCCCTTCTGCTTGTGGCCGAGGCGAAGCGCCTCCTCGGCGGCGTCGAACAATTCGCGAAGGAGCTGGCGCTTCCAGCCGTTCCAGACCCCGGGGCCGACCGCCTGGATGTCGACCACGGTGAGGATGTGGAGCAGACGCAGCCGTTCGAGGCTTTTCACCCGCCCGGCGAAATCCTGGATTGTCTGCGGGTCGGCGAGATCGCGCTTGAAGGCGGTGGCGGACATGAGCAGGTGCCAGCGCACGAGCCAGGCCACAGTCTCGGTCTCCGCCTCGCTGAGGCCGAGCCGCGGGCAGAGCGCTCGCGCAACCTCGGCTCCGAGCAGGCTGTGGTCTCCGCCGCGCCCCTTGGCGATGTCGTGGAGGAGGACGGCGGCGTAGAGCACTCGGCGCGAGGCGATGTGGCGCATGAGGGCGGTGGCCAGCGGGTGATCGTCCTTGAGCTCTCCCTTATCGATCCGGGAGAGGAGGCCGATCGCCCGGATCGAATGCTCGTCGACGGTATAATGGTGGTACATGTCGAACTGCATCTGGGCGACGACCCGGCCGAAGTCGGGGACGAAGCGGCCGAAGACCCCCGCCTCGTTCATCCAGCGCAGCACCGCCTCGGGGTCGCGCGGGCTGGTGAGCACGTCGAGGAAGAGTGCGTTGGCTCTGGGATCGTCGCGCACCTCGTCGACCAGCTTGGCGTCGCGGGCGGCGGCGCGCATCGCCAGCGGGTGGATTTCGAGGCCGTAGAGGTCGGCGAGCGCGAAAATCTGGAGGAGGCGGACCGGATCCTCGCGGAAGAAGCCGTCGCGGGGCAAAGCGAGCCGGCCGCGGTCGAGGACGAAGCCTTCGAGGCGGCTCGGCCGGCGGCGGATCGTGGGCAGGCCGAAGCGCCCCCCCTTCTTCGCGAACTTGTCGTCGATATGGGCGAGGAAGACTCCGGTGAGGTCGCCCACGGTCTTCGCGTGAAGGAAATAGTGGCGCATGAAGCGCTCGACCGGCGATTTTCCGGGACGGTCGGCGTAGCGCATCCGAGCCGCGATCTCGCGCTGATAGTCGAAGGTGAGCCGCTCCTCCGTGCGGCCGGCTACGATGTGGAGGTTGCATCTGACCGCCCACAGGAAGCGCTCGGCGCGCTGGAACTGGTGCAATTCGGTCTGGGAGAGCAGGCCGACTCCGACCAGGTCGGCGACGCTTCGCACCTGATAGGCATATTTGCCGATCCAGAAGAGGGTGTGGAGGTCGCGCAGCCCGCCTTTGCCCTCCTTGACGTTGGGCTCGACCACGTAGCGGCTGTCGCCCATCCGGCGGTGGCGGGCGTTGCGCTCCTCGAGCTTCTCGGTGACGAAGCTCTTCGCCTTGCCGGCGACGACCTCCTTCCAGAATCGCGCCTGGACCTCGTCGAACAGGGGCTCGTCGCCCCACAGCCAGCGCGCCTCGAGCAAGGCGGTGCGGATGGTGTGGTCGGAAGACGCAAGCGCGATCAGCTCGTCGACCGAGCGGGTCGAGGGGCCGAGCTTGAGGCCGAGGTCCCACAGCAGGTAGAGCAAGCCCTCGACGGCCTGGCCCGCCCAGCGGCCCGGCTTGCCGGGGGTGACGAACGCGATGTCGACGTCGGAATGGAGGGCCATCTCGCCGCGGCCGTAGCCGCCGACCGCGAGCAGCAGCAGCCGGTCGGGCCGACCGGGCGACGGGAGGGCGGCGGTCGCATGGTCGTAGGCGAGGCGGACGATCTGGTCGGTCAGGAACGCATAAGCGGCCGCGGTCTCGCTGCCGGCATAAGGCTTGTCTTCGAGCCGGCGGCTGATCTCGGCCCGGCCCTCGGCCAGCGCCTGCTTGAGGATCCGGGCAGCCGAGTCCGGAGCCGCCGCCAGCGCGTCCGCAAGGGCGCGGCGGTCGATGATCGCTCGCTTGTTCGGCACCGAGGCGAAGCGGGTCGTCATCAGCCCTCGCCGGCGGCGAGCCGCTTCAGGCGATAGACCAGCTCAAGAGCCTCGCGTGGGCTCAGCGAGTCGGCATCGATGTCGGCGAGCGCCGACTGAAGCGGATCGGGCGCGGCTTCCTCCTGCTGCATCGAGGCCGCGAAGAGCGGCAGGTCGTCGAGGCCGGCGGCGATTCCGCCGGTGGCGGCCCGGCCCTGCTCGAGCTTGGCGAGGACGGAGCGGGCCCGGGCTAGGACCGGGGCGGGGAGGCCGGCGAGCTTGGCGACGGCGAGGCCGTAGCTGCGATCGGCAGGGCCCTTGGCGAGCTCGTGGAGGAAGACGAGCTCGCCCTTCCATTCGCGGGCGCGGACATGGTGGAGCGACAGGGCATCCAGCCGCTCGGCGAGGCGGGTGA
>DATHBY010000185.1:0-2777 GCA_035295885.1 Allosphingosinicella sp. | reverse complement strand
TTGAGAAAAGGTGGACCCCGGATCAAGTCCGGGGTGACGATTCTGCTTCGGCAGGACAAAGTCTAGGAGCGGCCCCCTCTCTCCGCCGGGGAGAGGGCTGGGGTGAGGGGGTTCTGAGTCTGAGAATAGGTTCCGATGCCGAACCCCTCTCCCTACCCTCTCCCCGCTGGGGAGAGGGATAGGCTGTCCGCAGCTTCGACCGGAACGGGCTCCTCCTCGCCGCGGGATACGACCACCGCGGCCGTGAGGTCTCCGGTGACGTTGAGCGTGGTCCGGCACATGTCGAGGAAGCGGTCGACTCCGAGGACCAGGCCGATTCCTTCGGGCGGGACTCCGACCATCCCCAGGATGAGCGCGACCACCGGCAGCGACCCGGCGGGTACGCCGGCGGTGCCGATGCCGCCGAGGATGCACATCAGAAGAACCACGACCTGCTGGGTGAGGCTCAGCTCCACGCCGAAGAACTGGGCGAGGAAGAGGACCGTGACTCCTTCGAAGATGGCGGTGCCGTTCTGGTTGGCGGTCGCGCCGATGGTAAGGACGAAACGCGAGACTCGCGGCGGCAGGCCGAGCTTCTCGTCCGCGACCCGGATCGCGGTGGGCAGGGTCGCGTTGGACGAAGCGGTGGAAAAGGCCATCACCATCGCCTCCTGGCTTCCGCGGAAGAAGGCGATCGGCGACATCCCGCCGAGAAAACGCAGCGCCAGCGGGTAGACGACGAACATGTGGGTGAGTAGCGCCAGCAGCACCACGCCGACATAGGCGCCGAGCCGCACCAGCAGCTCCCAGCCGAAGACGGAGGCCAAGTTGAACATGAAGGCGGCGATTGCGATCGGCGCCAGGCGGATGACGATGCCGATGAGGCGCATCGTCACATGGAAGATGCCCTCGATCGCCTCCTGCAGGCGCTCGGCCTGGGGCGTGTTCACCAGCAACAGGCCGATGCCGAAGAACAAAGCGAAGAACATCACCGCGAGGATGTCGTTGGCGGCGGCTGCTGCGACCACGTTGTTGGGGATGAGGTTCAGGAACGTGTCGATCCCCGCCGGCCTCTCCTCGGCGGTGGAGAGGATGGCGCCGGCGCCCTCCCGCGCATCGGCGAGCAGGGTCTGGGCGAGCGCGGGATCGACGCCGTCGCCGGGCCGAAGGACGTTCACGACGACCAGCGCCAGGACGACGGCGATGCTGGAGATGCCGACGGTGAAGAGGAGCGTCTTGATTCCGATCCGCTTCAGCGACCGCACGTCGCCCATCTCCGCGATTCCGATCACCAGCGCCGAGAAGAGCAAGGGGATGACCAGCATGAAGAGGAGGCGAAGGAAGATCTGCCCGATCGGGCCGGTGACATAGGTGACCGCCGTCTCGACCCAGGCGGCGCCCGGGGCCGTCATGTGGACTGCAAGGCCGGAGGCGAGACCGACGACGAAGCCGATCAGCATTTTCATCTGAAGCGGCATGCCGACTTTGCCCGCGGTCGCGTCCGGCGCGGGCGGGTGCTCAGACATCGTCGGCCGATTCGAACTCTTCTACATTGAGGTCGCCGGTCATCCGGGCCACCGCCACCGCGACCGCAGCGTCGCCGGTGATGTTGGTGGTGGTGCGCATCATGTCCATGATCCGGTCGACGCCCGCCACGAACGCAATGGTCTCGAGAGGCACTCCGACGGATGAGAAGACGAGGCCCATCATGATCAGGCCCGCGCCGGGAATGCCGGCAGCGCCGATGGCGCCCAAGGTCGCGGTGATCATGATCATCACATAATCGGCCGCGTCCAGAGTGACTCCGAAGATCTGCGCTCCGAACAGGGTGGCGAGGCCGAGATACATGGCCGTGCCGTTCATGTTGATCGTGGCGCCGAGCGAGACCACGAAGCTGGAGACGCTTCTGCTGACGCCGAGGTTGCGCTGGACGCAGCGCAGGGTGACGGGAAGCGTGGCGTTGGACGAGGCGGTGGAATAAGCGACCGCCATGGCGTCGATCATGCCGCGGAAGAAATCCACCACCGGCACCTTGGCGACGAATCGGATCAGGCCTGAATAGATGCCGAAGATGATCAGCAGGCAGCCGAAATAGACGAGGCCGACGAGGGTCGCGAGCGGCAGCAGAGCCTCGAACCCGAAAGTGCCCGCCACCCAGGCCATCAGCGCGAAGACGCCGAACGGGGTGAGCTCCATCACCAGCACGGTCATCTTCTGCATGACGATGGCGGCGGCATCCATTCCGCGCGCGATCGGGCCGCCTTCCTCGCCCGCCATCAGGATGCCGATTCCGAACAGGATCGCGAAGACGATGAGCGGGAGGACGTCGCCCTTGCCCATCGTCTCCACCGGGTTGGCCGGAATCATCGCCAGTATCATCTGGGTGACCGAAGTTTCGGGGGGCGTCGGAACGACCGCGCCCGGGGGGAGAGTGAGGACCAGGCCCGCGCCCGGAGTCACCAGCGTGCCAAGCAGCAATCCGAGACCCACCGAGAGGAAGGCCGTGACCAGGAACAGGAGCAAGGCTCGCCCGCCGACGCGGCCGAGCTTGCGCACATCGCCGAGCGCCGCGACGCCCGCCACCAGCGAGAAAAAGATGAGCGGGACGACGAGCATGCGGATGGCTCGGATGAAGAAGTCGCCGATCCACTTGATGCTCTCGGCGCCTGGACCCCAGACGAGGCCCAGGGCGATGCCGAGGACGAGCGCGCCGATGACCCGCTGCCAAAGCGGAATCCTAAACCAGAACCTCATCCGCGCCCTTCCCTCACATCCGCGCCGGTTGCTCCCGCGTCACC
>DATHBY010000184.1:0-3611 GCA_035295885.1 Allosphingosinicella sp. | reverse complement strand
ATTGGGCACGCTCGCTCCTTCCTCCGACTTCCAAGCGATGATCCTTCCGGGAATGTCCTCGGTCACCAGGCTGTTGAACTCGACGCTGGTCCCGGCCGGGGCCTTGATCACCCAGTGCGAGCGGAGCTCGTTGATCTTGGTGACGGATTCGATGTTGTCCATGAACTGCGGCAGATTCTCGAAATTCCGCCAGAAATCGTAGATCTCCCGCGGCGAGCGGTTGATGATCACCGATTCCTCGACGATTTGGCTCTCCTGGCGGCCGGTGCCCGAGCCGCGGCCCGCGAACATGAACGGGATCGCTGCGCCGGCGATGGCTCCGGCCAGCGCCGCTCCGGCGACGACGGCCGCGCTCGGGCGAGACTCGACGACCTCGATTTCCCGGTGCGTTGAGACGGGGCCCGCCCGCCACTCGTCCGAACCGTAGCCGCCATCGCCGCCGGTGGTCGCCCCGGCGCCGGCGGGGAGGTAAGTCGTGTCTTGAGTCATGGTTGATTCTCCATCTAGCCGAATCGGGTGGGACGCAGCCAAGCCCTGGCCGCCTTGATCCCCCCAACCGTCCAGGATTCGCCGCGTTCCCCGGCGGTTGCCGAATTGCGCCGGACGGTTTTCGCCACCCGCCGCGCCGAGAGGCGGGCGGGTATCGGGACCTAAGGAACATGGCCCTCGCCGCGCCCGTCCACGGCATCGCACTGCAATCTGTGGTGGCGAATCCGGCGCCGCTCCCCTACTGCATGTGCGTTATTCCACAAACGGAGACCCAAGCGTGGCCGAGCGAATCGCCATCGTCGCCGATCACGCCGCCTTCGAGATGAAGATGCTGCTGATCGAGCATCTGCGCTCCGGCGGCCATGAGGTGCTCGACCTCGGAACGACCTCGACCGACAGCGTCGACTATCCCGACTACGGCTACCGGATGGCCGAAGCGATCGCGTCGGGGGAGGCGAAGCGCGGAGTGGCGCTGTGCGGCTCCGGAATCGGAATCTCGATCTCGGTCAACCGCCATCCCGCCTGCCGCTGCGCGCTCGTGTCCGAAGGGCTGTCCGCCCGGCTCGCCCGCCAGCATAACGACGCCAACGTCGTCGCAATGGGCGCCCGGCTGATCGGGATCGAGGCGGCGCGCGACATCCTCGACCAGTTCCTCGCGACCCCGTTCGGAGCCGGCCGCCACCAGCGCCGGGTCGACAAGCTCTCCAACCCAGTCTTCGCCAGGGAACACGCATGAGCAGCGCTTCCGCCTTCGATTTCGCAGACGTCCAGCATTCGGGCTTCTTCACCGGCCGCCTCGCGCAAGCCGACGGAGCCGTCGCGGAGGCGGTCGCCGCCGAGCTCGACCGGCAACAGAACCAGATCGAGCTGATCGCGTCGGAGAATATCGTCTCGCGCGCAGTGCTCGAGGCCCAGGGCTCGGTGCTGACCAACAAATATGCGGAAGGCTATCCGGGCCGGCGCTATTACCAGGGCTGCGCTCCGTCCGACGCGGTCGAGACGCTGGCGATCGAGCGGGCGAAGCAGCTCTTCGGCTGCGGATTCGTCAACGTCCAGCCCCACTCGGGCGCCCAGGCGAACGGGGCGGTGATGCTGGCCCTGGCCAGTCCGGGCGACACCATCCTCGGAATGTCGCTCGACGCCGGCGGCCACCTCACCCACGGCGCCAAGCCGGCGCTTTCGGGCAAGTGGTTCAACGCCGTCCAATATGGAGTTCGCCGCGACGACGACCGAATCGATTTCGACCAGGTCGAGACGCTGGTCAGGGAGCACCGGCCGCGGCTGATCATCGCCGGCGGCTCCGCCTATCCGCGCCACATCGACTTCGCCCGCTTCCGCGCCATCGCCGACGAGGTCGATGCGATCTTCATGGTCGACATGGCCCATTTCGCCGGGCTGGTCGCGGCGGGGGAGCACCCCTCCCCGTTCGGCCACGCCCATGTCGTGACCACCACCACCCACAAGACGCTTCGCGGACCGCGCGGCGGAATGGTTCTGACCGACGACGAGGCCATCGCCAGGAAGATCAACTCGGCCGTCTTCCCGGGCCTCCAGGGCGGGCCGCTGATGCACGTCATCGCCGCCAAGGCGGTGGCGTTCGGCGAGGCCCTGCAGCCCGAGTTCAAGAGCTACGCCCGGGCCGTCATCGCCAATGCCAGGGCGCTGGCTGGACGCTTGAAGGAGCGCGGGGCCGACCTCGTCTCCGGCGGAACGGACACCCACCTCGCCCTGGTCGACCTGAGGCCGCTCGGGATCACCGGCAAGGACGCCGACGAAGCGCTCGAGCGGGCGTCGATCACCTGCAACAAGAACGGAATCCCGTTCGACCCCCTGCCCCCGGTCAAGACCAGCGGCATCCGGGTCGGCTCGCCGGCCGGAACCACCCGCGGCTTCGGCACTCGGGAGTTCCGCGACATCGCCGACATGGTGGCCGACGTGCTGGAGGGCCTTCGCGACAAGGGGGAGGAAGGCAATGGGGCGGTCGAGGCGGAGGTGAAGCAGCGGGTGCGCGAGCTCTGCGGCCGCTTCCCGATCTACCAGGACCAGTAGTTGCGCTGCCCCTTCTGCTCCCACGAGAACAGCCAGGTGAAGGACAGCCGCCCGGCCGAGGACGGCGCCTCGATCCGCCGGCGTCGCCAGTGCGAGGAGTGCTCGGCGCGATTCACCACCTTCGAGCGGGTCCAGCTCCGCGACCTGACGGTGGTGAAGGCGGGCAACCGCCGCGAGCCGTTCGACCGGAGCAAGCTCGAGCGCTCGATCGCCATCGCCTGCCGAAAGCGGCCGGTGCCGCCCGAGCGCCTCGACCGCCTGGTCTCCTCCCTCCAGCGCCAGATCGAGACCAGCGGCGACAGCGAGATTCCCTCGACCCGGATCGGCGAGCTGGTGATGGACGGCCTGAAGGCGCTCGACCCGGTCGCCTACATACGTTTCGCCAGCGTCTACAAGGATTTCCGCGAGGCCAGGGATTTCGAGGAATTCGCGGGCAGCGTGGGGGAGGCTGGGGAGCGCTGAGCGGTCCTTCGATACGCCATTTCGACAAGCTCGATGGCTACTCAGGATGAGCGGACGAGGGGATGGATTCCCAGCCGCTCATCCTGAGTAGAGGCTGAGCCTGGCGAAGCCTCGTATCGAAGGACCCCCTCAGGCAAATACGAACTGTGCATCCGAGCCCGCTCCCGCTTGTCCCCTCGCGCTCATCCTGAGTAGGGACTGAGCCCGGCGAAGGCCCGTATCGAAGGACCCGCACCTCGTGGATTTCTACACCTATCTGCTGAGATGCGCCGACGGGCATTATTACTGCGGGCACACGGACGACCTCGACGCCCGCATCGCCCAGCACCAGAGCGGCGCCATCCCTGGTTACACCCGGAAGCGGCGCCCCGTGCAGCTGATTTGGGCAGACCGCTTCCCCGACCGCGACAGCGCCTTCGCGGCCGAGCGCCAGATCAAGGGTTGGAGCCGGGCCAAGAAGGAAGCGCTGGTTCAGGGGAACTGGGAAGCGCTGCGGGAGCTGGCCAAAAGAAAAACGGTCCTTCGAGACGCCGCTTCGCCAGGCTCAGCGGCTCCTCAGGATGAGCGAACTGGAGACACAATCGCTCATCCTGAGGAGAGACTGAGCCACG
>DATHBY010000183.1:0-3575 GCA_035295885.1 Allosphingosinicella sp. | reverse complement strand
GTGAAGGCCGCCATCTCGGCCCAGCGCATGAGGAGCTCGGCCGTACGCACATTGCCGAAGAGGCTGGTGTAGCCGCCGATGTCGGAATGGTGGTAGGCGTTGCCGAGAAGCCCCGACGAGAGCGCGCCTGCGATCACCGTGACAAGGCCGTCGTGGCGGGTGAAATCCACCGATTGGTCGCCGGCCCACAGCAGGGGGCAATGCTTCTGGACGCCCGTGAAGCCGGCGCGCATGAAGAACAGGGCCTCGCCGGTCTTGCCGCGGCTTTCCACCGCGCGGGCGTTCACCTCCGCCCACAGGGTTGGCCAGGCATTGTGCATGAGCTTGGCGTCGACGCGGTTGGCGAGATGCACGTCGATGGGCAGGTACTCGCCGAAATCGGCCATCCAGCCGGAGAGGCCGAAATCCAGCATGTTCCGGCCGATCACCCGCTCGGCGAACCATTCAGCGGCCTCCGGGTTGGTGAAGTCCACCACGCCGCAATCGAACTCGCCGAAATCCACCAGGGCCGTGTTGCCGTTCGCGTCCCTGGCGAAATAGCCCGCCGCCTCCGCCTCGGGAAAGAGCGAACCGTCGGCGGCCAGATAGGGGTTCACGTAGCCGAGGAAGCGGATGCCGCGATCCTCCAGCTCCGCGATGCGCTGGCGCAGGGCCGGATAGCGCTCGTCGTTGGCCGTCCAGTCCCAGAACAGGCGCGCCCCGAAGGAGGTGTGGCGCAGGCCCACCCAATCCTCGCACCACAGGCCGGAGACCTTCGCGCCGGCGGCGATGAACCTGTCGAGCCGCTCGAACGAGTTCGCGCCGTCCTTCAGGCCGATGATCGCGCCGCCATAGACCCATTCGGGCAGGGGCGGCTGGCGGCCGAAGCGCTCGGCCATGGCCTCCACGAGGGCCACGAAAGTGGGGCGCGCCGTGAGCTCGATCCGCTCCGGCACGGCCCAGACCTCGATCTCGTGGAAATCGTCCTTGCGGAAGTCGAAGGCCGAATAGGCGGTGGTCTCCACATGGAGGGCGTAACGGCGCGAGGAGAGGTAGGTGGGCTGCGGGTAGTTGGTGTTCCAGTAATCGCCGCCCGCCTTGCCGGTCACGTCCGCCTTGAGGGTGATCTCGGTGGACTTGTCGCGCCCGACGCCGGGCTCGGAGGTCCAGAGGGGAAACCGGCGGCCGCGCATGTCGAAATAGGACATCTGCTCGCCGCCGCCCCATACATGCTCGTTGCGGGAGGCGGCGACGCGCAGCCAGACCCGGTTGATGGTGGGATCGGCGGACCGGAACGCCACGGCGGCGCTGGCGCCGCCGTTCGACACCCGGAGGCTCAGCCGCACCGGCTGGCCGGGAGCGGCCGAGAAGGCGATCTCCTGTCCCGACACCACCGCATGGGCGAGCGGGACGCGCTCGACCAGGTAGTCCTCGATGTCGAAATTGCCCCGATACATCTCCATGCGCTCCTCGCCGCGGCCGACGAAGAGGCAGGGCGCATCGATGCGGTGGCGCAGGATGAGCTTGTCGTCCAGGGTGAGGTCGAAGCCGTGGGCGGTGGTCTGGATCCGCATGGGAGTTCTCAATTCTGGGTCAGGCCGGCGTCGACGATGAAGTTCGCGCCGGTGCAGCCGGCGCTTTCGTCCGAGCCGAGGAAAAGCGCCATCCGGGCCACATGGCTGGCGTCGAGGCGGAACTTCAGCGCCTGGAGATCGAGGAACCCCTGGTTCAGCTCCGGCGTGAGCCAGAGCTGCTTCTGCCGCTCCGTGAGGATCGCGCCGGGCACGATGCAGTTCACGCGGATGCCGGACGGCCCGAGCTCGCGGGCGAGCGTGCGGGTCATGCCGTTGATCGCCGCCTTGGCGGTGGTGTAGCCCACCATGCCGGGACGGCCGCGCATCCACGAGATGGAGCCGAGCATGATGACGCAGCCCCGCCCCGCCCGCGCCATGCCCTTGGCGAGGGCCTGGGTCGCGAAGAACTGGTGATCCAGGTTGAGCGCCAGGGCGCGCCGCCAGTAATCGGGCTCGACCTCCGCGAGGTCGTGCCGGTCGTCCTTGCCTGCATTGTTGACGAGAACGTCGACGCCGCCCCTCTCATCCTCGATGCGGGCGAGCGCGTCGCGGAGCGCAGGAATGTCGGTGACGTCGCAGGCGTGGAACGATGCGCCGGTGGCCTCCGCCAGCGCCTCGCCCGCGTCCCTGGCGATATCGATGAAGGACACCTTCGACCCCTGCGCCGCGAAGGCCTTCACCATCTCCTCGCCGATGCCGGACGCGCCGCCGGTGATGACCACGGAGCGGTTTTCGAGGGAGCGGTACTGAACGGTGGCGTAATCGAAGGTCATGACAATCGTAAGCCTCAGACAAGGGGATCGAAAAAATGTTCGGGCAGTCCGGGCGTCTCGACCGGCATCGCGAACACGCCGCCGGAATGCGGGAAGGCGGCCAGCTCCTCCTGGGAGCGGCCGGTGCGGGCGGAGGTCACGTAAAGGGTCTTCCGGTCGGGACCGCCGAAGCACACCATGGTGGGGCAACGGGCGGGCACGGGATATTCCGCCAGCAGGCGTCCGTCCGGCACATAGCGCTGGATGCGCCCGCCCTCGAACAGGGCGGTCCAGTAGCAGCCGTCCCGGTCCACCGCCGCGCCGTCCGGGCGGCCGCGGTCGGTCGCGGAAGGCTCCAGGCGCGCGAAGAGTTTTTTGCCGCTCGCCTCGCCGGTGGCGGGATCGTAGGCGTAGCGCCAGATCGTGAAGGTGGGGGTGTCGGAGTGGTAGAGCGCGCGCCCGTCCGGCGAGAAGGCGCCGCCGTTGGAGGTGAGAAGGCCTCCCGCAAGCGTTGCGAGGCCGCGCCGGTCGTAGCGGTAGAGATGCGCCCTCGCCCCCTCCTTCGGCTCGTCGATGGTGCCGGCAAGAAAGCGTCCGGCGGGATCGACGCGGCCGTCGTTGAAGCGGCTCCTGCGCTGGTCCTCCGGATTGTCGGCGAGCTTCGCCTCGCGGTTGCCTCCGGCATCGAGAAGCCAGAGCCCCGAGCGGAAGCCCGCGATGAAGCCGCCGCCCTTCCGGAAGCCGATGCAGCCGATCTCCTCGGGCATGGCCATCACATCATGCTCGCCGGTCTCAGGCCTGTAGCGGTGGAGCGCCCTGCCCTTGATGTCGACGAAGTACAGCGCCTGCTCCTCGGCGGACCACAGGGGGCACTCGCCCAGTTCGGCGCGCGCGTCGAGGGCGACGCTCATGCTCATGGGAGCGCCTCCACGCCGAAGCGGACCGTTGCGGTCATGCGCTCGCCGGGCCCCAGAACCCTCAGGCCGTGATCGGCGATGTCGGGGCGGTTGACGGCGTTGTTCACATGGCTCACCGGCTCGACCGCGAAGAAGTCGCGGCCCGCCGGCACATAGACCACGAGATGGCCGAACAGGGGATCGGCTTCCATGCGAAGCGCCACCTTCTCGGCCTCGAAGACGATGCGGGCCGTTCCGTTCCAGCCCCGGAAGCAGTTGTCGAGGCGCGGCTCGCCGAGATCCCGCGTCTTTCGGTAGTTCCACTCGTCGGGAACCGGGATGCTGCGGGTGGGCAGGGAATCCTCGCCGTTGGG
>DATHBY010000182.1:0-3893 GCA_035295885.1 Allosphingosinicella sp. | reverse complement strand
GGCCGCGCTCGATCCGCATCCCGAGGTGCGGGCGGCGGCCGGAAGCACCCTCGCCGCCTTCTTCGCCGAAGACGAAGCAGCCCAAAAGGGCCGGTCTTGCCCCGACTGATCGAAGCCGATTGCCAGGACGTGCTCGAATTGGGCGATCTTGTCGAAATTCTGCAAACCCCCGCCTTCGACCCCGAAGATGAGGAATCGATGGCCGCTTTCGGCCCGGCGCTGGGCAGGCTGGCCAACAATCGCCGGTTCCTCGGCGATCTCGTCATCGAGGAATTGAAGCGGCACTGCTCCACCCAGAGCGCCCGCAATCAGTACAGCTCGCAGGTGATCCTGCTCCACAGCACGTCCAAGAAGTTCCTGATCCGGGCCAACTTCTGGCCAGCCGAGCATGACGGCGTCATGGTAAACAGCGGCCGGGATCCGTTCTTCTACGGTCTTCCGCACGACCACAATTTCAGCTTCCTCACGGTGGGCTATCTCGGCTCCGGCTATTGGAGCGACTATTATGAATATGATTATGGAAGCGCCCTCGGCTTTCCAGGCGAGAAGGTCGAACTGAGGTTCCTCGAGCGCACCCGGCTTTCGCCGGGAAAGGTCCTGCTTTACCGCAAGCACCGCGACGTCCATTCGCAGTTTCCGCCGGACGACCTGTCGGTTTCGCTCAACATCCTCGGCCTTTCCCCGGCCAGCGAGTTCCTCGATCAATACAGCTTCGACATTGGGCGCTCGGCGATCGGCGGCGCGATCAACTCGTCGGGCCTGGAGACGATGGTGAGGCTGGCGGCGCATTTCGAGGGCGGGGGAAGGGAGCTGATCGACGCCTTCGCGCGGAATCATCCAAGCGAGAGGATTCGCTTCGCCGCCTGGCGGGCCCGAGCCGACCTCGCCGACGGCCTCGATGCGCGGCTCGCCGTCTTCGACCGGGCGGCCGCCGAGACCTCAGGCCTGGTCAAGGCGCTTGCCGCCGCGACCGCCGAAAGGCTGCGCCGGGCGAGGCCGTGGCTGGAGCGGGCGGCGGCGATCAGGAAGGAAGGGTCGCCTTGAGCTTCAGCCGGTGGGCGTGGAGGATCGGCTCGGTATAGCCGGACGGCTGCCGGGCGCCCTCCAGGACGAGGGCACGGGCGGCGCTGAAGGCGAAGCTCGCCCCCGGGTCGGGCGACATCGGCCGATAGGCGGGGTCGCCCGAATTCTGCCGGTCGACGACCTGCGCCATGCGCAAAAGCGCATCTTCCACCTCGGCGGCGGCGACCACCCCATGGAGCAGCCAGTTGGCGACATGCTGGCTGGAGATCCGGCAGGTGGCCCGGTCCTCCATCAGGCCGGTATCGTGGATGTCTGGCACTTTCGAGCAGCCGACGCCCTGATCGATCCAGCGCACGACGTAGCCGAGTATGCCCTGGACGTTGTTGTCGAGCTCTTCGCGCACCGCTTCGGGCGACCAGTCCCGCCCGCTCGCCACCGGAACGGCGAGCAGCCCGTGCAGCGGCGCGGCCGGCCGGGCAGCGAGTTCGCGCTGGCGAGCGGCGGCGTCGACCCGGTGGTAGTGGATTGCGTGGAGGGTGGCGGCGGTGGGGGAGGGGACCCAGGCGGTGGTCGCGCCCGACTGCGGGTGGGCGATCTTCTGGGCGAGCATGTCCGCCATCAGATCGGGCATCGCCCACATCCCCTTGCCGATCTGGGCCCGGCCGGCGAAGCCGCAGGCGAGGCCGATGTCGACATTATTGTCCTCGTAGGTGCGCAGCCATTCGGAATTCTTCATCTCCGCCTTGCGGATCACAGGGCCCAGCTTCATCGCCGTGTGGATCTCGTCGCCGGTGCGGTCGAGGAAGCCGGTGTTGATGAATGCCACCCGGTCCTTAACCTCGCGGATGACGGCGGCGAGGTTGACGCTGGTTCGGCGCTCCTCGTCCATCACGCCTATCTTGAGGCTGTGGCGCGGCAGGCCGAGCAGGTCCTCGGTGCGGTCGAACAGGCGGCCGGCAAAGGCCGCTTCCTCGGGCCCGTGCATCTTGGGCTTGACGATATAGACCGAGCCGGCGGGGCTGTTGGCCCGGGCGCCGTTGAGATCGTGGAGAGCGGCGAGTGAGGTGATCACGGCGTCGGCCAGCCCCTCCTGCACGTCCTCGCCGTCGATCCGCATCATCGGATTGGCCATCAAATGGCCGACGTTGCGGACGAACATCAGGGCTCGGCCCTTGAGGGTGACCGTGCCTCCGCCCGGGGCCAGGTAGGTGCGGTCCGGCTCCAGCCGGCGCTCGACGGAGCCGTCGCCTTTCTCGAAGCGGGCGCTGAGGTCGCCCTTCATCAGGCCGAGCCAGTTGCGGTAGACCGTCACTTTTTCCTCGGCATCGACCGCGGCGACGCTGTCCTCGCAATCCATGATCGCGGTGATCGCGCTTTCGAGCCGGATGTCGGCGATGCCCGCATAGTCGTCGCGACCGACGGGATGCTCGGGGTCGAACACCACTTCGACGTGGAGACCGTTGTTTCGGAAAAGCAGCCGCTTCGGAGGCCCGGAGTCGCCGGCGTAACCGACGAATTGCCCGGGATGCTTCAGCATACGATCCGCCTCGATGCAGTCGAGGAGGAGTCCCTGCTCCGTGGCATAGCGGTTGCCGACGTTGCGCCAGCTGTCTCCGTCGATCGGGACGACCTCGTCGAGGAACGACCGGCCCCACTCGACAACCCGCGCCCCCCGCTCGGCATCGTAGCCGCCCGCGGCCGGCCGGTCGCCGAGGGCGTCGGTGCCGTAAAGGGCGTCGTAGAGGCTGCCCCAGCGAGCGTTGGCGGCGTTGAGGGCGTAGCGGGCGTTGCTCACCGGCACGACCAGCTGCGGCCCGGCGATGCGCCCGATTTCGGGATCGACATTCTGAGTGCCGATCGCGAACGGAGCGGGCGGATCGACCAGATAGCCGATGTCGCGCAGGAACTCCTCCTCCTCGGCGGGGGTCGGCGGCCGGCCGTTCAACCCTGCGTTGCGCTCGTCGATCCGGGCCTGGAGGTCGTCGCGGCGGCGAAGGAGGCGCTTGTTCTCGGGTGTCAGGTCGCGCAGCAGCGACGAGAAGCCGAACCAGAAGACGGCGGGATCGAGGCCGGTGCCGGGTAGCGCCTCCTCCTCGACGAAGGCCCTGAGCCGCGGGTCGACCTCGATCCCTGAGATAAGCTCGTATCCGGCCAAGGACTGCTCCCCTTTTTCCTGGTGGCGGGGTCCGCCTAGCGTCTGTATGGGCGTTTATCCATGCGCTTCGCGAGCGTCGGGCCGCGGAAATGCCGGCGGAACCGGCGGGCTGCCTCCTGCGTCTAGCGGACGGGACCCGGAAAACGGGCGCAAAAGCGACAGGGAGGGGGAAATCTACTAAAATAGGTGATTCCAACGCGCTCATGCTGACGAATCAGCTTGCAAGCCAAAGGTGCATCTCCGAAAACGGCCCCAGCCAGCAAAGGTGCGGCTGCCGGAAGAGGGAGCGTGCAGGGTTTACCTGTTTCAGGGCAGTCCCATGCGGACCGACCATAAGTTTTCAAATCACCAGAACGGGAGGAATTTCCATGACCAGAATGACCAGGATTCAGCTCTTGGCCGCGACCGCGATGTCCGCGGCCGTTTTCTACGCCGCTCCGGCGTCCGCCGATCCGACCCCGGAGTGCAATAACGGCCCGGGCGCGCTCAGCACCGAATGCGGCACCAACTCCGTCGCCACCGGCAATTTCGCCACCGCCGTCGGCCAGCTCGCCCGCGCCATCGGCGTGGAGGCGACCGCGGTCGGCACAGACTCGCTGGCCCAGGGCGACCGATCGACCGCACTCGGCACCGTCTCGACCGCCCTCGGCGCGGATTCCACCGCCCTCGGCGACCGCGCGTCCGCGGCTGACGTCAATGCGACGGCCGTCGGCGC
>DATHBY010000181.1:0-7625 GCA_035295885.1 Allosphingosinicella sp. | reverse complement strand
CCAAGCCCGCCGCAGTGGCCGCGGCCGACGCGAGCATCCTCCACAACGACCTCACCGCTCTCCTCTACGCCCAGGGCTGGGCCCGGAGCGAATGGGAGGAATGAGGGCCTAGGGCCGGCTCATGTCGGCGGCGATTGCCGCGAGGGCGAAGGCGACGGAGGCCTCGCCGAACGCGAAGCCGAGCTCGACCCCGTCGGGCGCGAGCGAGCGCACGGTGGCGCCGATCGCTCCGGCTTCGGGATGGCGAAGCTCCACGCAGTCGCCGAGCTCGGGCCGGGCGTTGGTTTCGAGGAAGGCGCCGCTCGCGGAGATGGTGCGCAGCGCCGCGGGGGCCGGAGCTCCGGCGAAGAGTATGCACATCCGCCGCAGCCGCCACCGCGACGCCATCCGGCTTCCGCTTCCGATCCTTCCGACCGCCGCCATGCTCGTCCCCCGCTCAGAGGCTCGAGTGATAGCCGCGCACGCACGAAAATTCGGTTAAGGCGCGACCGGGAAGCAGCCGGCGCCCGCAGCCTTGGCGGCGGCGCAGACCTGGTCGGCGGCGGCTCGGCTGGCCAGCGGCCCGGCCTGGAGTCGGGTGACCGCTCCGGCGGCGACATATTGCGGCTGAAGCGAGCCGAAGGCTCCGACCTTGCCCCTGAGACCCGCCCAGGCCCGCTGGGCGTTGGCGGCGCTTCCGAAGGCGCCGAGCTGGACTCGCCAGCGGCCGCCGGCCGCGGCCGGAGCCGGGGCCGGAGCCGGGGCTGCGGGCCGGGGCGCCGCGCCGGCCGCCTTGACCGGCGCCGGCGCCCGCGAGGGCGCGGCGATCGCTGCGGAGGGGGAGATGTTGGTCTTCATCCCTCCCGACGGCGCCGGCGGATCCATGCGCTGGGCCAAAGAGACGCCCTGCCTGCGCTGGTCGGCCGGGATGAACCGCTCCATCGCCTTGAGATTGTCGGCGGCCGGGGGAACCCCGCCGTCGGCGGCGCGAAGCATCAGGGCGTAGGCGCGCGGCCAGTCCTTGGCGACGAGGTCGCCGTTGAACAGCTCGGTGCCCAATATATATTGCGCGCGCGGGTCGCCGAGCTCGGCGGCCTTGCGGATCCAGGGCAGCGCTTCCTGCCGGCGGCCGCCATTATAGAGAAGCAGCCCGACATTGACCTGGGCCTGCTCGTGGCCCTGCCTGGCCGCCTTCTGGTACCAGCTCTGCGCAAGCCCGGCATTGGCCGTCACTCCGCGGCCCAGCTTGTACGCCTGGCCGAGGTTGAACTGGGCGTCGGCATTGCCGGCTTCGGCGAGAGGCCGCCATTGCGCGATCGCGCCGGCATAGTCGCCGCGCATCCAGCGGTCGACGCCGGCCTTTACGTCAGCCGAGACGGCGCCGACCCCGGCCTGGGCGCCGAGGAGGAAAAGCGCCGCCGCCGAGGCTGCGAGCAGTGGCCGACCGAAAAAATGCATCATCTATCTCCCGCGCGGGAAAGGGGTTTTCGGCCCTGGAGCTAGCCGAAAATCCTTAATGCGCTCTTAGCATAACCCGGACCGTTCGGTGAGCCGTTCGCAAAAAAGGCCCCGTCCGGGGCCATCGCGTTAACCGGATTTTAGCCAAAGGCAGCGCAAACCGGCGCCAAGGATCGCGAGCCCGAGGGGAAAACATGCGCGTTTTGGCACTATCGTCGCAGAAGGGGGGATCCGGCAAGACCACCTTGTCCGGCCATCTCGCCGTCCAGGCGGAAAGGGCGGGTGCAGGCCCGGTCTGCCTGATCGATATCGATCCGCAGGGATCGCTCGCGGACTGGTGGAACGAACGCGAGGCCGAGATGCCCGCTTTCGCCCAGACCACGGTGGCTCGGCTCCAGGCGGACCTGGAGATACTGCGCCAGCAGGGCTTCAAGCTGGCGGTGATCGACACTCCGCCGGCCATCACCATGGCGATCCAGAGCGTCATCCAGGTCGCCGAGCTGATCCTCATTCCGACCCGGCCGAGCCCGCACGACCTTCGCGCAGTCGGCGCCACGGTCGATCTGTGCGAGCGCGCCGGCAAGCCGCTCATCTTCGTGGTCAACGCCGCCACTCCCAAGGCCCGGATCACCTACGAGGCCGCGGTCGCCCTCTCGCAGCACGGCACCGTCGCTCCGGTCACGCTTCACCACCGGACCGATTTCGCAGCCTCGATGATCGACGGGCGTACGGTGATGGAGGTCGACCCCAACAGCAGATCCGCCAGGGAGGTGGTCGAGCTTTGGGACTATGTCGCGGACCGGCTCGAGAAGAATTTCCGCCGCACCGTCTTTTCGGCGCCCCAACAGGGCTTTGCCGCCCACCCCTCGAGCGTTCGGCCCGCCGCCGGCTTCGGCCGGCGCGTGGTCGGCCAGTAAGGGGGCGGACAGATGGCCGAGACCAAGCCTTTCGCTTCCCTCTCCTCCGGCCTCCTCGCCCGCAAGGGAGCGGCCAAGCCCGCAATGCGTCCACAAGGGTTCGGCAGCTTCGGAAGCAGCCTGGAGGATCTGGGCTGGAACGACATGGGCCACGCGCCCGGAGCGCTTCACGACATCAACGAGGCGAATGATCTGCCCGAGCATGTGCCGAGCTCGATCGAGGCGCTGACTCCCGCTCCAGGCGGCCGTGCCCATTCCGAGCCGCCCGCGGTGGTCGAGCAGCAGCGCGAGCTGGAGGCTCGGCTGACTCCCTCCCAGCCCGAAATCGTCCCCGCGCCGGAGCCGGAAGCCGAAGTGCAGGCGGAGCCCGAAGCCGGGTTCCAGCCCGAGTCTCAGCCCGAGCCCGAAGCCGATTTCGAGCCCGGGCCCGAAGTCATCATGCCGGCGCGGCCGGAAGCGCGGGTCGTCAGGCTGCCGCGATCCCGGGTCAAGCCTCCGACCCGTTCGGCCATCGCCGCGGCCCGGACCAAGGCCGCCTTCACCCTCCGGCTGGATCCGGAGCGGCATTTGAAATTGCGTCTCGCCTGCGCCCTGTCGCGCCGTTCGGCGCAGCAGCTGGTGACCGAGGCTCTCGATGATTTCCTCGATTCGCTGCCCGAGCTGGAGGCCCTTTCCGGGCACGTGCCGGGGCAGGCGAATCAGCGTTGAGCGGAGTGGGTAAGATGAACAAGAGCGTCGCACTGAAGTTCGCGATTTCCGCTTTGGCGATCGGCACCACGATGGTCGCCTGCAGCCCGGCCCGGACCGGCATCGCCTCCGCCTCCGCCTCGGCGAAGGCACCGAAGGCTGAGCAGCAGGCGGCCTCGCTCTACGCCAGGGCGCAGGAAGCGGTGCGCAAGGGCGAGTATAAGGAAGGCCTCGGCTTCGCGGAGCGCGCCGTTGAGCTCAGCCCGCGCGACGTCGGCTACCGGATGATCCTCGGCGACCTCTATCTGAGGAACGGCCGCTTCCAGTCCGCCGAAACCACTTTCGCCGACGTCCGGCAGCTCGATCCGTCCAATGCCCGGGCCTCGTTCAACATCGCCCTGGCACGGATCGCCCTGGGCCGCCCGGCCGGGGCCGTCGCCGAGCTCGACCGGCTCGCCGAGACCGCCTCGCCAGCCGACATCGGCCTCGCTTACGCGCTCGCGGGAGATCCGCGCCGGGCGATCGAGCTGCTCGAGCCCGCCGCCCGCGCCCCCGGCGCCACCGGCCGCACCCGCCAGAATCTCGCTCTCTCCTACGCCCTCGGCGGCGAGTGGGAGAAAGCGCGGGTGACCGCCGCGCAGGATGTCTCGCCCGCCGATCTCGGTGCCCGGCTCGAGCAATGGGCCGCCCTCGCCCAGCCCGGCGGCGGCGCAGTCCAGGTCGCCGCCCTGCTCGGAGTCACTCCGGCCGAGGACAGGGGCCAGCCGGTCCGCCTCGCTCTGGCTCCGGCGCAGCCCGCCACTACCGCCTTCGCCGCCGCCGGGCCTCTGCCCGAGCCGGCGCCCGAAACCGTGACCTCGGCGCCCGCTCTCGTCCAGGCCGATCCCGCGCCCGAAACCGCGCCGGCTTATGCTCAGGCGCCGCGGGCCGAGCCGGTCCAGATCGCCTCGACCGACCTGCCGCAATGGGTGAGCGAGCGCGCCGCCGACGAGGCCGCCGCTTCGGCTCCGGTCGAGCAGACCCGGCCGCTCTATGCCGAGGCTGTGGAGGCGCTCGTCACTCCGCAGCCTTCGGTGCTGCGGTCTTCCAGGGCCGTCAGCGACGCTCCGGTTCCCACCTTCGAGACCCCGCGCCGCCGTCCGGCTCAGGCTGCTCAGGCCGGCCCGGGCCGCTTCGCAGTCCAGCTCGGCGCGTACAGCTCGCCTTCGTCGGTCGAGCGCGCCTGGGCGCAGATGTTCAAGCGCCTGGGCTTCGCCGAGCTCACTCCGCTCAGCACCACGGTCAGCGTTCCCGGCAAGGGCACCCTTCATCGCCTGTCGGTGGCCGGCTTCGCCAGCCGCTCGGCGGCCGCAAGCGCCTGCCGGTCGATCCAGGCCAAGGGCGGCGCCTGCTTCGTGCGCACCGTCGCCGGCGATGCTCCGGTGCGCTGGGCGAGCCGCTACGGCAGCAGCCGCAGGGGCTAGCTTCTCCGCTCGCGGGTCAGGACGTCCAGCACGGCCATCCTCACCGCCACGCCCATCTCGACCTGCTCGCGAATCGCCGAGCGGGCCGGGTGGTCGGCCACCTCGGCGTCGATCTCGATCCCCCGGTTCATAGGTCCGGGGTGCATGACGATCGCATCGGGCGCGGCCCGCTCGAGCCGCTTCATCGTCAGCCCGTAAAGCGCGTGGAAGTCGGCGAGGCTGCCCGAGACGCTCGACTCCATCCGCTCGCGCTGGATCCTCAGCATCATCACCACGTCGGCGCCCTCCAGCCCCTCGTCGAGGGCGGTGAAGGTGGGAAGGCCCAGGCTGTCGTCGGGAAGCAGTGACTGGGGTCCGACCAGCCGAACCTCGGCGCCCAACCTGGGCAGAAGCCTGACGTTCGATCCAGCCACCCGGCTGTGCAGGATATCGCCGCAGATCGCGATCTTCAGCCCCTCGATCCTCCCTTTCCTCCGCCGAATCGTCAGAGCGTCCAGCAAGGCCTGGGTGGGGTGCTCGCCGGTGCCGTCGCCGGCGTTGATCACCGGGCAGTCGACGGCGTCGGCCACCTGGCGCGGCGCCCCGGTCTCGCCGTGGCGGACGACCATGACGTCGGGCCTCATCGCTCCGAGGGTCAAGGCGGTGTCGATCAGGCTCTCGCCCTTGCGGACGCTCGAGCCGCCCGGGTGGAAGTTCGCCACCTGCGCCCCCAGCCTCCTGCCGGCGACTTCGAACGAGAAGAGGGTTCGGGTGCTGTTCTCGAAGAACAGGTTGAACTGGGTGAGGCCGGCGAGGCGGCGGTCCTCCTTGCGCGAGCGGCGGTTGAACTCGATCCAGGGCTCGGCCTCGTCGAGCAGGAATAGAATGTCCCCGGCGGAAAGCGCTTCGATCCCGAGCAGGTGGCGGTGCGGGAAAAGGCGGGGCATCGGCGCAAGGCGATAGAGCCCCAGCCGCGCACCGGCAAGCGCCCGACTATCGGGGGTTACCCCGAAAATCGGGACAGTTACGAGGCCGAGATGAGCGCGGGCGCTGGACCACATCCATTGCTCGGGACGGGCGACCAGGCCCGCCCGCACCGGGTTGAGCTCGACAGCGCGTGGGTCGCGAAGGGCTGCTTTCGGGTCTTGTGGCGGAACAGCCGGCTGGCGAGCAAAGCTCCGGGCGTGCCGCCGATCGCGGCCAGGCCCAGCAAGCCCGCTTCAGGAACCCGCCAGGCTCCGGCCGCGGCCCGTCTCTTGTCGCCCCGGAAGCCGAAGATGGTGACGAGGTTGACGAGTAGCAGCAATGCGAGCGCGGGAACCGGCATGGCCGCAGCCTAGACTTTGTCCTATTGTGATGGAAGCGAGGCATTCGTCATGCCGGACTTGATCCGGCATCCACCTTCTTCCTCCACCAGGATTGAGAAAAAGGTGACCCCGAATCAAGTCCGGGGTGACGATTCTGCTTCGGCAGGACAAAGTCTAAGCGCTCCCTCCTTACCGATCGGTAACTGGCGCACCCAGCCGAAGCGGTTTTTGAATAGGGTTGGTCGGGGTCTAAGATGGCGCGGCGTTTTCTTCTTGTTCTCGCGGAACAGATTGCGTACACTCCACTCTCGCGTTGAATGGGCGGCGCGCAAGGCATAGGGGACGCGGGCCATGGTGGCTTCTCTCAAGGTGGTGGGAAACTCGGACAATATGGACAGGCAGAAGGCTCTCGAGGCCGCGCTGGCGCAGATCGATCGCGCCTTCGGCAAGGGCAGCGCGATGAAGCTGGGCTCGCGCGAGGCGGTCGAGATCGAGACCATTTCCACCGGCTCGCTCGGCCTCGATATCGCGCTCGGGATCGGCGGGCTTCCGCGCGGCCGGGTCGTCGAGGTCTACGGCCCCGAAAGCTCGGGCAAGACCACGCTCGCCCTCCACGTCATCGCCGAGGCGCAAAAGGCCGGAGGCACCGCCGCCTTCGTCGACGCCGAGCATGCCCTCGATCCCGTCTACGCCCGCAAGCTCGGGGTCGACGTCGACGAGTTGATCGTCTCCCAGCCCGACACCGGCGAGCAGGCGCTCGAGATCACCGATACCCTGGTGCGATCCAACGCAGTCGACGTGCTCGTCGTCGATTCGGTCGCCGCTCTCGTTCCCCGAGCCGAGATCGAGGGCGAGATGGGCGACAGCCATGTCGGCCTCCAGGCCCGGCTGATGTCGCAGTCGCTGAGGAAGCTGACCGGCTCGATCTCCAAGTCCAAATGCCTCGTCATCTTCATCAACCAGCTGAGGATGAAGATCGGAGTGATGTACGGCAATCCGGAGACGACGACGGGCGGCAACGCCCTCAAATTCTACGCTTCGGTCCGCCTCGACATCCGCCGCACCGGCCAGATCAAGGACCGCGACGACATCGTCGGCAACAGCACCCGGGTCAAGGTGGTCAAGAACAAGGTGGCGCCGCCGTTCAAGCAGGTCGAGTTCGACATCATGTACGGCGAGGGCATCTCGAAGGTCGGCGAGATACTCGACCTCGGCGTCAAGGCGGGGCTGGTCGAGAAGTCCGGGGCCTGGTTCAGCTACGATTCGGTCCGGATCGGCCAGGGCCGCGAGAACGCCAAGACCTATCTGCGCGAGAATCCCGACGTCGCCGCCCGCCTCGAGCGCGCCATCCGCGGCAAGACCGACGAGGTCGCCGAGGCGCTGATGGCCGGCCCCGTCGCCGACGACGACATTTAGGAAAGTTCACGGCTATTGCGCTCGACCCTGTGAACTTCATGAACTTCGCGGCCCTCAGGCCGGTCGCGAGAGGGTCTCCTGGATGTCGATCTCGGCTTCGTCGCGCGAGTCGCTCGATGGCGGCCGGTTCGCCCACCAGGCGGCGGCGAGGGCGGTGATCCCGCAGACGGTGAAGCCGGTCAGGAAGGGGATGGTGGTGGCGTCGAACTGCTGGCCGATCGCATAGCCGATCAGGGCGCCGCCGATGGTGGTGATCGTCCCCTGGAGCGAGGAGGCGGTGCCGGCGATGTGGCCCAGCGGCTCCATCGCCAGAGCGCCGGCATTGGCGCCGATCAGGCCGAAGAAGATCATCGCCGCCGCCTGCAGCGCGACGAAGGTCCAGAGCGATTCGCCGGCCACCGCGGCCACGGCGAGGTGGA
>DATHBY010000180.1:0-2202 GCA_035295885.1 Allosphingosinicella sp. | reverse complement strand
AAGTCGTCGCTTCTCAACGCGATGACAAACCGCAACGGCCTCGCCCGCACCTCGAACACTCCGGGGCGGACCCAGGAGCTCAACTTCTTCGACGTCGGCGAGCCGCTTCGCTTCCGGCTCGTCGACATGCCGGGCTACGGCTTTGCCAAGGCGCCCAAGGACGTGGTCAAGAAGTGGCGCCAGCTGGTGAACTCCTACCTGCGCGGGCGGCAGGCGCTGAAACGGGCGCTCGTCCTCGTCGACTCCCGCCACGGGCTGAAGGAGATCGACCTCGAAGTGATGAAGATGCTCGACGACGCGGCGGTCAGCTACCATCTCGTCCTTACCAAGGCGGACAAGGTCAAGGCGTCGGAGCTCGAAGCGGTCGAGGCCGCGACCGCCGAGGAAGGCCGCAAGCATCCCGCCGCCCATCCGGAGATCATCGTCACCTCGGCCGAGAAGGGCATGGGGATCGAGCGGCTTCGGACGGCGGTGCTGGAGTCGGTGCTGTAGCGGTCCCGGTCTTTCGATACGCCGGTTCGACAAGCTCACCGGCTACTCAGGATGAGCGGGGTGAATAATCCCGAACCGCTCTTCCTGAGTAGGGACTGAGCGAAGGCGAAGGCCCGTATCGAAGGACCGCCTCAATACCCCATCAGCGCCAGCACTTCCCTCCGGCTGCGCTGGTCCTCGCGGAAGACGCCCATCATCCGGCTGGTGGTCATCATCACCCCGGGCGTGTGGACCCCGCGGGCGGTCATGCAGGCATGGCTGGCCTCGATGACGACGGCGACACCCTGCGGCCTCAGATGCTCCCAGACGCAGTCGGCGACTTGGGCGGTCAGCCGCTCCTGCACCTGGAGGCGGCGGGCGAAGCCGTGGAGGACCCGGGCGAGCTTGGAAATCCCGACCACCCGCTCGGCGGGCAGATAGGCGATCGACGCCTTGCCGATGATCGGGGCGAGATGGTGCTCGCAATGCGACTGGAAGGGTATGTCCCTCAAAAGCACGATCTCGTCATAGCCGCCGACCTCGTCGAAGGTCCGGCTGAGATGGAAGGCCGGGTCCTCGCCATAGCCGCGGGCATATTCCTTCCAGGCTCGGGCGACCCGGTCGGGGGTGTCGAGCAGGCCTTCGCGGGCCGGATCGTCGCCGGCCCAGCGGATCAGGGTTCGGACCGCGTCGGCGACCTCCCGGGGGACCGCCACCTTCGGGCTGGGCCGAACGAGGTCGCCGTCGGCGGGGTCGTTGTGATGGTCCATCTCGTGCTTCGCCCGCTTTCAAATGGGAAGTGGCGGTGGTGACCCCGACAGGATTCGAACCTGTGGCCCTCAGATTAGGAATCTGATGCTCTATCCTGCTGAGCTACGGGGCCGCGCCGCCTGAGCGACGAACTAGGGCGCGACGGCGCGCGGGTCAATTCTCCTCGCCGGGGGGAACCACCGGGAAAGGCAGAGGCGCGATCGGGACTCCCTCTTCGAGCAGGCTCTCCGCCTCGGCGCGGGTCGCCTCGCCGTGGATCGCACGGGCCTCGGCCTCGCCGAGATGGATGGCCCGGGCTTCGGCGGCGAAGCGGTCGCCGACCGGCTCGCTCAGGTCGAGTAACCGCTTCTGGGCCGCCGCCGCGGCCGCAAGCATGTCCTTCACCTGATCCGAAGTCGCGGCGCGATTGCCCTTCACAGGCACGGCGGGAGCCATCGGCGCCTTGGCGATTTCGGCGGAGCCGCAGACCGGGCAGGCGACGAGGCCCCTCGCCTGCTGGTCCTCGAACGCCGCCGACGAGGCGAACCACGCCTCGAAGACATGGCCATGCTCCTGGCAGCGCAGATCGAAAATGATCATCTACACCCGCTCGACCGGCGGGATGGGACGGCGGTGGCGGAGCGCGGGGAGGCGGGCGCGGACCGCCTCCACCTCGGCGAGGTCGATCGTTGCGAAGCCGACGCCCTCCCCCTCCCCCATGTCGAGCAGCACCTCGCCCCAGGGGCCGACGACGAGGCTGTGGCCATAGGTTTCGCGGCCGTCCTCGTGCAGGCCCGACTGGGCGGCGGCGACGACATAGGCACCGGCCTCGATCGCCCGGGCCCTCATCAGCACATGCCAGTGCGCCTGCCCCGTGGGCACTGTGAAGGCGGCCGGGATGGCGAGCACCCGGGCGCCCGCGCCGGTGAGCGCCCGGTAGAGGTCGGGGAAGCGCAGATCGTAGCAGATGCTGAGGCCGAG
>DATHBY010000179.1:0-2141 GCA_035295885.1 Allosphingosinicella sp. | reverse complement strand
GAGTATATCCTCAACCCGACCCAGGACCAGATCAGGGACGGCGAGCTCGATCTCGTCGTCGCAGGAACCCACAATGCGGTGATGATGGTCGAATCCGAAGCCAAGGAGCTTTCGGAGGACGTCATGCTCGGCGGAGTGATGTTCGCCCACCGCTCGATCCAGCCGGTCATCCAGGGCATCATCAGCCTCGCGGAAAAAGCCGCCAAGGACCCGTGGGAGCTCGACGAGCCGGCCGATAACAAGGCGGTCAAGGAGAAGCTGCGCGGCCTGATCGGAGCGGACATCGCCGCCGCCTACAAGCTGACCGACAAGCAGCAGCGCCAGACCGCGATCAACGAGGCCCGGGCCAAGGCCCGCGAGGGCCTCGCCGACATGGAAGCCTCGGACCCCGCCGGCTATCTCGGCGCGCTCAAGCTGGTCAAGAAGCTCGAGGCGGAGATCGTCCGCGGCGCCATCCTCAAGGAAGGCGTGCGCATCGACGGCCGAGACACCCGCACCGTCCGCCCGATCGAGGCGATGGTCGGCTTCCTCCCCCGCACCCACGGCTCGGCGCTCTTCACCCGCGGCGAGACCCAGGCCATCGTCACCACGACTTTGGGCACCAAGGAAGCCGAGCAGATGATCGACGGGCTGGAGGGTCTCTCCTACTCGCGCTTCATGCTGCACTATAATTTCCCGCCCTATTCGGTCGGCGAAGTGGGGCGGTTCGGAGCTCCGTCGAGGCGCGAGACCGGCCACGGCAAGCTCGCCTGGCGGGCGCTCCACCCGGTGCTGCCCAGCCACGAGGAATTCCCCTACACGATCCGGATCCTCTCCGACATCACCGAGTCCAACGGCTCCTCGTCGATGGCGACGGTGTGCGGCGGCTGCCTCGCACTGATGGACGCGGGCGTTCCGATCAAGCGCCCGGTCTCCGGAATCGCCATGGGCCTGATCCTCGAGGGCAAGGATTTCGCGGTGATCAGCGACATCCTCGGCGACGAGGACCATTTGGGCGACATGGACTTCAAGGTCGCCGGAACCGAGGCGGGAATCACCAGCCTGCAGATGGACATCAAGATCGCCGGCATCACCGAGGAGATCATGCGAATCGCCCTCGACCAGGCCAATGAGGGCCGCGCCCACATCCTTCGCGAGATGGCCAAGGCGATCGGCGACGTCCGCGGCGAGCTCAGCGCCCACGCTCCGCGCATCGAGACGATGCAGATCGACAAGGCCAAGATCCGCGACGTCATCGGCACCGGCGGCAAGATCATCCGCGAGATCGTCGCCTCGACCGGAGCCAAGGTCGACATCGACGACGAGGGGATCATCAAGATCAGCTCCAGCGACGTCAGCCAGATCGAGGCGGCCCGCCGCTGGATCCAGGGCATCGTCGAGGAGCCCGAGGTCGGCAAGGTCTATACCGGCAAGGTCGTCAACCTCGTCGATTTCGGAGCCTTCGTGAACTTCATGGGCGGCAAGGACGGCCTCGTCCACGTCTCGGAGATCCGCAACGAGCGGGTCGAGCGGGTCGCCGACGCCCTCTCCGAAGGCCAGGAAGTCAAGGTCAAGGTCCTCGAGATCGACCCGCGCGGCAAGGTCCGGCTGTCGATGCGGGTCGTCGACCAGGAGACCGGAGCCGAGCTCGAGGACACGCGTCCTCCGCGCGAGGAGCGTCCGAGGGGCGAGCGCAGCGACCGCGGCCCCAGGCGCGACGGCGAAGGCCGCGGCGACCGGGGTGGCAGGGATCGTGGTCCCCGCCGTGACGGCGGCGGCGGAGGCGGTCGTGACCGCGACCGCGGCCCGCGCGGCGAAGGCGGCGGCGATCGCGGCCAGGCCGGCGACCAGGACGGTGAGCCGGATGGTGCGCACCAGGCCCAGCCGGTCCGACACCAGGCCCCAGACCGGCTGGCACAGCCCGTAGGCGAGGAAGTAGGCGCCGGCCGCCTGCACGATCGTCGAGAGGGGGACGTCGAGGTCGGCGGCGATGGCGATGAGCATCGGCGGCATCGCGAACCGGTCGATGGTGCTGACGAACGCGTTGACCTGCAGCAGTCGGATGGGGGACGCCCGGCGGGAGGAGGTCCTCGGCACCCGGGGACCGTAGCCGGACCGCCCGGTGGTGCGGCCCACGGCCGCCCGGGGCGGGCGCGGGTCAC
>DATHBY010000178.1:0-3295 GCA_035295885.1 Allosphingosinicella sp. | reverse complement strand
AGGCGAGATAGGCCGCGGCCTCCTCGTCGGTCTTGAGATCGAGACCGAACAGCATGTTCAGCGTCGTCCGGTTGATCGGGATAGGCACCAGCTGGCCGCGCACCTCGGCCAGCACCCTGTGCTCGTAGGGACGCCATTCGGTGAACTGCGACAGATAGTCGACGATCTCGTCCGAATTGGTGTGGAAGATGTGGGGCCCGTACTGGTGGATCAGGACTCCTGCCTCGTCGAGGTGGTCGTAGGCATTGCCGCCGACATGCGGCCTGCGGTCGACGACGAGCACATGGGCGTCGTGCTGGCTGGCGAGCCGCTCGGCGATCACCGAGCCCGCGAAGCCGGCGCCGACGACCAGATAGTCATAGGCCTTCCTGGTCGCATCATTGACGATGTTGGGCCCGGTGCCCGGCATCGCGATCGCTTCGTGCACCAGACCGGCCATCCGGGCGTAGGTAATGTCCCAGCTCAGATTGGCGAGCTTGAGATCGACCTCGTCCAGCCATTCGTCGCCGGAGCGGACGAGGGCGAGCGCCTCCTCGCAGCCCTTGATGAAGGCCTCGGCGCCGTCGGCGATGAACACCGATTCGAGATCGCCGTAGTGGCGGATGACGTCGGTGATCGGAGTCGACACGACCGGGCGTCCGCCGGCCAGATATTCGGGAGTCTTGGTCGGCGAGATGAACCTGGTCGAATCGTTGATCGCGAACGGCATCAGCGCCACGTCCCAGCCGCCGAGATAGACCGGCAGCTCCTCATATTTCTTGCCGCCCAGATAGTGGATGTTGGGGCGGTTCGGCAGGTCGCCCGGGTCGATCTTGACCACCGGGCCGACCATGACGATCGACCATTCCGGATGGGCGTCGGCGACCGCCGCGACCATGTCCAGGTCCATGCGCTCGTCGATGACTCCATAGAAGCCGAAGTGCGGGCGGGGAAGCGAGCATTGATCGTCCGGAACCGCATCCATGGCCCGGGCCTGGCCGAAATGGGCGCGGTCGACGCTCGAGGGGAAAGGATGGATGTTGGGGTGCAGGTCCTTCTTGGCCTCGTAGAGGCTGTAGCCGCCGGTGAAGACGACGTCGGCCGTCGCGATCAGCTCGCGCTCGAGGGTCAGCAGCTCGGCCGGGGCGAAGCGGAAATTGGCGAGCTCGTCCATGCAGTCGTAGACGGTGCAGGCCGCCTCGATGTGCCTCGAGAAAGGCAGCATCATCGGAGTGTAATACCAGCGGACGACCGGTCCCTGCTCGTCGGCGAGATAGGTGTCCAGAAGCGACTTCAGAGTGGCCTCGCGCTCGTCGTCGGACAGGGTCTCGGGAAGCGAGGGAGTCGCCACGATCACCCCGGTCTCGGCGCAGGTGCGGACGCCCAGCGCCGGCTCCATCTCGGGCAGCGCCGCCTCGGGCTCTTCCCAGAAGATCACTCGACCAGCCTCGGCAAACCGGCTCATCAAATGCTGCGGACGCTGGAACACGAAATTCCATCGGAGGTGGGAGAAGCAGATGAGCGTATGGTCGGTTTCCGGCTGGGGCGCGAAATGGCTCTGCCCCAGCGTCGAGGCTGTCGATAACGTGATCAACGCGATTATACCTTATGGTTTGAAGGACTTGTGCAGAACGTCCGCTCCGAGCGCGAAGTTCCGGCACTGCAGCATGAATCTTATTGATTTAAGTAAGGACTAAGCTGGGTTGTTTCGAGGTCAATACGTTCCGCTGGCGATTCGAATTGTATGATTATTTAAAACAGAACTCGCCGTCATTGCGAGGGGCGGACCGACGCTGCAATCCAGCCGGGGCTCGGAGGCCGCACTGGATTGCTTCGCTACGCTCGCAATGACGGGGGACGCTGCTCGGGTCATCAATCGTCCAGAGCCGCCCTCAATTCATCCAGCCACGGCTTGGCCGTCCCGTCCGACGGCGCCCGCCAGTCGCCGCGCGGGCTGAGCGCCCCGCCCGCCGAAACCTTGGGCGAGTTGGGGATCGCAGTCCGCTTGAACTGGCTGATCTGGAAGAAGCGGTAGAGGAAGACCTCGAGCCATTTGCGGATCGTCGGCAAATCGTAGGCGCGCTTGAGGGCGTCGGGATAGCCGAGCGGCCACTGCCCCTTCTCAACATCGTGCCACGCCTGCCAGGCGAGGAAGGCGACCTTGGACGGCGGCTGGCCCGAGCGCAGGATGTGGAACAGGAAGAAATCGTGAAGCTCGTAGGGCCCGATCGTGCCCTCGGTGGACTGCATCTCGCCCTTGTCGTCGGCCGGGATCAGCTCCGGCGAGATCTTGGTGGCGAGGATCGCTTCGAGGATTCGGTTGGTCTCCGCATCGAACTGCCCGGTCTTGACCGCCCAGCGGATCAGATACTGGATCAGGGTCTTGGGGACTCCGGCATTCACTCCGTAATGGCTCATCTGGTCGCCGACTCCGTAGGTCGACCAGCCCAGCGCCACCTCCGACAGATTGCCGGTGCCGATGACGAAGCCTTTGCGCTGGTTGGCGAGCCGGAACAGATAGTCGGTCCTGAGCCCCGCCTGGACGTTCTCGAAGGCGATGTCGTAAACCGGCTTCCCCTCGGCGAAGGGGTGCTTCATGTCCTTGAGCATCTGCATCGCGGCGGGGCGGATGTCGATCTCCTCCCCGACGATGCCCAGCGACCTCATCAGCGCCCAGGCATTGCCCTTGGTGGTGTCGCCGGTGGCGAAGCCGGGCATGGTGAAGCCGAGGATTGTCGTTCGCGGCAGCTTGAGGAAGTCGCACATCTTGGCGGCGACGATGAGGGCATGGGTGGAATCGAGCCCGCCCGAGACTCCGATGACGAGGTGGCTGCCGCTGGTCGCTTGGAAGCGCCGGGCGAGGCCCTGCATCTGGATGTTGAACGCCTCGTAGCAATCGGAATCGAGCTGCTCGGGCCGGTTGGGGACGTAGGGGAATCGGCGCAGGCCGCGCCTGAAACCGATGTCCTTCAGGCTCGGCTTGTGCTCGAAATGGATCCGCCGGGCGCTCTTCTCCGGGTGGCCGGCGGCGACCGCATTGTCGTTGAAGGTCGGCATCCGCATCCGCTCGAGCCGAAGCCGCTGGACGTCGATGTCGGCGATGCAAAGCTCCGGCTCGCGGTCGAAGCGCGAGGAATCGCAGAGCAATTCGCCGAGCTCGTAGATCGAGCCCTGGCCGTCCCAAGCGAGGTCGGTGGTGCTCTCGCCCGGCCCGGAGGCGGCGTAGACATAGGCGGCGCAGCAGCGGCTCGACTGCGAGGCGCAGAGCAATTTGCGCTCGTCGGCCTTGCCGATTGTGATGTTCGACGCCGACAGG
>DATHBY010000177.1:0-4672 GCA_035295885.1 Allosphingosinicella sp. | reverse complement strand
ACCTTCTGCGCCTCCTCGAAAAGCAGCCCGATATCCTCGCGCATCCGCTCGACCCAGGGCCGGGCGAAGGCCCCCTTGAGGGCGATGAAACCGTCGCCGTAGAGGCCGCCCATGATCGCGCCCGTATCGTAATCCTGCTCTTCGATCCGCGCCGCCGTCGCCATCCCGAACTACCCCGTCTGCAAGCGATTCCGAATTAAACCATTTGTATGATTAATGCGAGGCGGCTAACGGCCCGCCGATGTCGGAAAATGCACGATTCGCCTTCGAAGTGGAAGCCGCAGAGGATGGGGAGGGGAGCCGGATCGCGGTCCGCGCCCCCGGCCGGGCGGAGGCGAGCCACTACCGCGTCGCCGGCGGGGACCAGGCCGATTATGCCGCCTTCTACCGCCGGCTCGCCGACGATTGGGGGACCCGCGTCCCCCATGCCTTCGCCGAGCCGGCGCAGCTTCCCGAGCCGGACATCGACTGGCGCCCGCTGCTCACCGACAACGTCTCGCCCAAGATCCTCGCCGGCTATGGCGATCCGGCGGTCCTCAAGACCGATCGGGGATATGTGCTCGTCGCCACCTCCAACGACGCTCCCGACGCCTTCCCGATCCTGCGCTCCGACGATCTCCAGCATTGGCACCATGAAGGGTTCGTCTTTCCCGAAGGACAGGCTCCGGAATGGACGGCGACGGGGGTCAAGGTGGCGGACTTCTGGGCTCCCGAAATGGCGCGGGTCGGAGCCGAATATTGGCTCGTCTACAGCGCCCGCAAAAGGTCGAACGCGCTCGCCATCGGCCTCGCCAAGAGCGACAATCCCTTCGGCCCGTGGCGCGATCTCGGCCGGCCGCTCATCGCCGGCCATGCCGTCAACACCACCGGAGCGCCGGACGATCCGGGCAAACCGCTGCTGAGCGGCGGAGTCATCGACTCGCACATCTTCATCGATGTGGACGGCCAGCCCTTCCTGTTCTGGAAGGCGGACACGAACGGAGTCTGGCCCCGTCCGCTCGCCACGCTCCTGCGCCAGCAGCCCGAGCTGATCGAGCGGCTGTTCGCCGGCGACGAGGACCGGCGCACCGCCGCCTTCGCCGCGGCGATCGTGCCCTGGGCGAACACGCGCCGGCCGATGGAGCGCTTCTTCCTGATGCAGCCGCTGATCGAGGCGGCCCTCGCCAACTGGCGGCCGGTCCGGCAGGCGCTTGAGCAATGCGGAATGGCCGGCGCGATCCTGGAGGCGATGCGAACTCCAATTTACGCCCAGCGCATCGCTCAGGACGGCGCATCCTTCCTGGGCGAGCCGGAGGTGGTGCTCGCCAACGATCTCGACTGGGAAGGCCATCTCATCGAAGGCCCCTGGGTCAGCCGCCAGCAGGGCCTCTACTGGCTCTTCTATGCGGGCAATGATTTTTCGACCCCCGCCTACGGCATCGGAGTCGCCGTCGCCGACCATCCGCTGGGCCCCTACGTCAAGCAGCCCGAGCCGCTGCTCCGCTCAACCCGGACCTGGACGGCCCCCGGGCACGCGTCGGTTGCGCCCGGTCTGGACGGCGAGCCGCAGCTCTTCTTCCACGCCTTCCATCCCGGCACCGGCGGCTACAACGTCTTCCGGGCGCTGCTGACGGCGCGGCTCGCCTTCGGCCCGGAAGGGGTCTCTATCCTCCCTGTCCGCGAAGCGGATGGGGAGGGGGACCACCCCTAGAGTTTGTCCTATTGTGATGGAAGCGGGTCATTCGTCATGCCGGACTTGATCCGGCATCCACCTTCTTCCTCCACGGGATTGAGAAAAAGGTGGACCCCGGATCAAGTCCGGGGTGACGATCCTGCTTCGGCAGGACAAAGACTAGGGTGGGGAGGGGTAGCTGCCGCGACGTCGGAGTATCCCGAGGACAACCGTCGCGGCCGGTGTCTTCTACCTCTCCACCAGGCTTCGCCTGGTCCCCCTCCCCATCGCCTCCGGCGATGGGAAGGATCATTGCTGGGCCCGGCTGGGCGGCACTCCGTAAGCCTGTCGGAAGGCTCGGGTGAAGGCGCTCAGCGAGGCATAGCCCAGCCGTTCGGCGAGCTCGGTCGGCGAGGAGCCGCCCTCTCTCAGCAGCCGCGCGGCCCCCTCCAGCCGAAGCCGGCGGTGATAAGCGAGCGGCGGCAGGCCGTGCACCTCGGCGAAGCTTCGGCTGAGGTGGAAGCGCGACAGCGCCGCCCGCGCCGCGATTTCGTCCAGGGTCAGGGAGCGGTCCTGGTGGTCGTGGATGAAGGCCCGGGCGCGCTCGATCCGCTGCAGGGTCTCGATCCGGGTGGATCGCTTGAGGCTGCTCAGCCGCTCGAGCCGGCTGGCGAAGGTGGAAAGATAATCCTCGGCTCCGGCAGTGACCTGCTGGACGATCTTCGAGGCCAGAGCGGGTCCCGCCTCGGGCCGAGCCGCGAGCAGCCGGGCGTAGCGCGAGAGCAAAGGGGCGAGCGGCTCGGCGCCGCAGCCCTCGATCACCCGGGCGAGCGGCCCGCGCTCCGCCGGCGCCGCCGCCGTCGCTCCGAGATAGACGCACAGCCCGACCGTCTCGTCGGGCCGGGGCGTCGACACCTCGAACTCGGTTCCGGCCTCAACCAGAAGGAAGCGGCCGGGCCCCACCGCGCGCGCCCGGCCGTCGATCTTGTAGACCTCCTCGCCGCTCAGCACGAACTTGACCGACGGCGCCAGCGCCCGGACCATGCTTCGGCCGCCTTCGAGGCGCGACAGCACCACGCAGCCGTGCCTGAGCGGCAGTCGCTCGCCCTCGCCATGGTCCGACATCAGGTAAAAAGGTGTCGAGTCGATCACAGCTGTAATCGTAAGCAAAATCGGTGCCACGTAAAGACTTGGCGGATTTCCGCCATTCCCTCCGGCTTGACCGCTCTTGCTCACGTTCGGAACCGGTCGCGAGCGTACGCTTTCGGACGGGATGCGGATCGCCACGTTCAACGTCAACGGGGTCAACGGCCGGCTTCCCGTTCTGCTCGAATGGCTGGCGGAGGCGAAGCCGGATGCCGTCTGCCTGCAGGAGCTCAAGGCGCCGCAGGACAAGTTCCCGGCCCGAGCCATCGAGAAGGCCGGCTACGGCGCGATCTGGCACGGCCAGCAGCGCTGGAACGGGGTCGCCATCCTCGGCCGCGACTGCGATCCGGTCGAAACCTGCCGCGGCCTCGCCGGAGATCCCGACGACGCGCAAAGCCGCTACATCGAGGCGGCGGTATGCGGAGTGCTGGTCGGAGGCCTCTACGCCCCGAACGGCAATCCCCATCCGGGACCGAAGTTCGACTATAAGCTCGCCTGGAACGAGCGGCTGATCGCCCGCGCCGCCGAGCTGGTCGCCCTGAGCGAGCCGGTGGTGCTCGCCGGCGACTACAACATCATCCCGACGCCGACGGGCATGGACGCCTACAAGCCGGAGCGATGGATGGACGACGCGTTGATGCAGCCTGAGCCCCAGGCCCAGTATCGCCGGCTCGTCGCCCAGGGCTGGACCGACGCCTTGCGGCATCTCCATCCCGACGAGCCGGTCTTCACCTTCTGGGACTATTGGCGCAACGCCTTCGCCCGCAACGCCGGAATCCGGATCGACCATCTGCTGCTCAATCCGACCGCGGCGAAGCGGCTGAAGGCGGCGGGAGTGGACCGGGAGGCGAGGGCCCGCGAAAAGGCCAGCGACCACGCGCCGACCTGGGTGGAGCTGAAGGACCCGCTTTAGCCCTCGAGCTGCCCTGACGCCGTCGCTCCGCGCGACAGCCGGCCGAGCGCCGAAACCGTCAGGAACAAGTCGCCGCCCGAGCTCGCCGCCGCCGGCCCGAAATCGCGGACCAGGTGGCGCAGGATCGTTTCCGGCACCTCGCCGGGGCCGGCGAACGGAGGCTGCGAGCCCAGCTCGAGCGAGCGCGCCTCGTCCGCCTCGCGGTCGCCGCTGAGGTCGCCGACCCGCTCGAGCAGGATCGGTACTGCCGCGGGAGTCCGCGCGGCATCGAGCGCCGCCAGCAGCACCAGCCCGTCGAGCAGGGTCGCCTTGGGCAAGGCGACTCCGCGGAAGATGAGGAACAGGGGCGTGAAGCCGACGGCGCCCTCCAGGATCGCGAACAAATTGCCCTCGAGCGGCAGGGCCCAGCCGGTGAAGCCGAGACTGGCGCCGCCCATGCTCACTTCGAGCAGGCCGTTGTCGGCCGTCCGGATCATTCCGTAATCGTGGAAGACCCGTCCCTCCATGATCACCGACGGCCGGCTCGTCCGCCAGAATCCCTCATAGGTGGAGCCGCGCCGCTGGGTCTCGGCTCGGGCCTGGGCGAGGCAGGCGAGCGGCAGGCCCGACAGCAGCCCGGCCGGATCGGCCGCCGAAGCCGCGGCCGAAGGGTCGAGACCGAGCAATTGCGCGAAGCTGTCGATGTCTCGATTCCAGTCGAGCGAGGTGAAGCCGGCAATGTGCTCGCCGGCGAGCGCGGTGATCCGGGAGAGATTGTGGTCGGACGGCCGCACCGCGCCGGTGCACCAGCGCCCGACCAGCGATTTGTCGACGCCGAGCGCGGCGGCCGTGCGGCCGCGGCTCAGCCCCAGCCGCTGGAGCAGCAGGCGGAATCGCGCGGAGAAATCGTGATCGGCCCCCATGGCCCGCACGATGCGCATTTCGCTCGGGAATGCAACCGTTGCACGCGCCGGCTGCACCGG
>DATHBY010000176.1:0-9767 GCA_035295885.1 Allosphingosinicella sp. | reverse complement strand
GGCGGGACGCCCGGGTCACCCGGATCTTCGGGGGGACGAACGAGATCATGAAGGAGGTGGTGTCGCGGTCGATCTGAGGCGTTTTCGTCCGGATCCCGGGTCGAAACGGGCTCCTGAAACCCGGTCCGCACGCTTGCAACCGAGGAGCGCGATGCCTGAAAACAAAGCTTTTTTGCGGGGAAGTTCATGAAGTTCATCGAGTCGCGCGCCTTTTTCATGAACTTCGCGCCGAGAATCATTGCGGCGCAGGGACTTGCCCCCTTCGCGAACCGAAGCCCGAACCGCGTCCCACCGGCCACCGCCGCAATCCTCCTTTCCGCCGCGTCATTTCAGCCCGAACAAGGCTGTGCGGCAGAAATGGAACATAGCAGAAACATGGCGTCCTGAACAGGCGGCAGGAGAGGGCGCGAAAAACCCTCTTCAACGTCTGCTTTGCGCCAGTTTCGGTCGCTTGGCGCTGCTTTCAGAGACCCGAATCCGCCCGTCGTTCCTTCAGGCTGGAAGCGGTGCCGGTGCGAGTGGGATTCAGGCAGCTCAAAGGCGCAATCGGATCGAGAAGACAGTCCCAACCCTTACCCAGATCCGTGGTGGTGAGGCAAATTTGCACAGCACGACCTAATTTGCCGGCAAAAAGATGTGGTGTATTCTAAACGTATCTGCCGAATGAGGCCGCGAATGCGTTGTCTCGCGAAAGCGTCCGTCAGACGGCATAACGACTGAGGTGCTCAGTCCGCTCGCAGTCGACATTCCAAGCTCTTGCACATGCGTGTTGATGGCGTTCGTCACCCGTTGAATAGCGTTGGCGATGTCGCCGTTCAGCACGTATCCGAGCATTCCCGCCTGACGCACTCGCGACGCATACCGACCCCGAATGAAGCGAAACATTCCTTCGGTAACATATTCGGAGGCATAGGGTCGGATCGTGCCATCGCGATCAACAACATTCAGCCTCTTGCACTCCAAGCAGAAATAGATGTCCTCGCGTGCTGCGAGGGGCGAGAGAACGATGTCCAAACGGCCTTGGGTTTCGCCTTCGGCCGGGTCGAGCTCAACCATCTGCAGGTGAATGGTAAGCGGCAGTTCACTGCTCGTGCGGCTTTGACGCAAAGCCCGGCACAGTTTCTCCGTTATGGGGTCTTCCCGAATCTCTGTGCCCCGAATGGGTTGGGATTCCCAAGTGCCGACAATCATCCCCAAAATCTGGGGAACCATAGAATCAAGTATGCCGATCCACTCTTCGGCCGAGCCTACAGCTCTCACGATGCCCCCGACGGAGGCTGTATCAATATGGTGTTCGCAATATCGTCGGCGTCATTGAGCGCCGCCGTTTGAGTCCAGAATCTCTGCCCCGAGGGTTTGACGAGATAGAGCTGCGTGCCTTGGAAAACGATAAGTCCTCGGAGAGGAGCGATACTGCTTTGGCCAGGCCCGATCGCTGCCTTCAACCGGCTCAGAGCCGCCAAAACATCGTCTTCGACGGAAAGCGGCTGGGAAGAGCCGGGGGAGGGCACCTTTTCCAAGACGGTCACGCCGATGCCGAGCGACTCCGATAGCGCAGCGCTGCCCGCAATGCAGGTGCCCGGGCGCGACCAGTCCGAGAGGGTGTCGCAAATCCGTTTCACATAGGCCTTCTGCTGATCCGCCGTTGCCGTCTTCACGGTCGGAACGGGCATGCGCTTTGCGTTCGGTTGAATGCTGGGGATGATAACCGCCACCGTATCGTTGATCAGGAGCCGCTCAGACGGATGGATGCCGAAATACTCGTCGATGCAGGCTTCGATGACCTCTGTCGCCTCATCCACGAGGTACGAGCGCCGCAGCAAGTTCTCATCGGATTTCTCGGCGGCGTCTTTGATGACCGCCGCAACCCTCCTGACGATCCTCCAGGCCGCATCCGGATCGGGCATATTCTCGGGGGCAGGAAACGGTAGCCTCCGCAGCTCTTGCACGCGAACGACCGGCCGCGCGACGCCCCAACTCGATGTGGTATGAAAAATATAATATTTGGCGAGGCTGGAGCGAATATAGGCTGCAAGAAAGGCTAGGAGGTCGGCGTCTTCTTTGGGTCCGTGAATGCCGCGCAATGCCTCTTGGAATGCCACGTCAAAGTCGGCGAAAGCAACATTGGTAAAGCCCTCGGATACAAGCACGTGAGGGCCAGAATAGATTGCCGTGTTGGTGTTTGAACGACTGCGTACCAGCACTTCGGGCTTCTCTAATTGCTTGCAAGAGCTTTTCAGCAAAAACAAATCGATCTCTTTACTCGTCGCAGGAATGAATGATCGAGAAGGCAGCCGAAGGTTCTTTGCTTTGGCTGGGTCGTCTCTCACGCCTAACGGTTGAAAGCCTTCTGCCATTATCCAAGGCTTGAGGCTCTCTACTTCTCGCGATTGGCGCACGCGGTCACGCAGCCTGGGGTAATCCGAAAGCCGGTCGATGAGCCGAATGTCCCGCGGCGTGCCCCAAAAACCGCGCGTCCAAACCTGAGGGGCATCGGATCCATTTAGATCGTGGACCAGATCGCTCAGCGTCACTCGCTTGCGGTCGAACGGCAGAAGGGGAATGACCTCCGCTTGGGTGATCGCCCAATCCGTCTTCGGGACCCAGTAGTCCACCACGTGCGTGCTCACATCCGGCGCGCCGCGCGCGAAGTTGACAACCAAGGCGGGGTGCACGGCCGTGCCGAACAGGAACCACCTAAAATCGGCGAGATTCAGCACGCGCTGGATCGACGCCTGAGTCACCCATGCGCGCTGGAACTCTATCGCTCTCGGTCCGTGATTGAATAGAACCCCATGCGGGAGGATGAGACAGACCGGACCGCCGGGACGGACGTGGTCAAGGGCCTTCCAGATGAAAGCGGTGGCGATCTGGTTGTCGGGAATCGGCTTGCCCGACTTGCGGCACCACGTTCCGGCAGGAGTCTGGTCGCCGGCGATGCTCCCCCAAGGAGGATTGCCGATAACCAGATCAACAGTTCTCGCTTCCGCGCCCGCTTCTTCAAAGAAGTCGGTGCATGTGATGTTGCCCTCGATCTTCTCGCTGTCGGCCGCAGCGCAGGCGACAAGGCGCGGCAACGCGCGGCCCTTGCGTTGAAGCTCCTGAATGTCCCGGGGCGTGAGCTGATCCAGATAGGCGAGATAGAGGCTGAAGGCGGTAATGCGGCACGCCGTGGGATTGATGTCGATGCCGAACAGGCTTTCTCTCAAAATCCGCATCAGCTCGCGGGCGCGGGTGTCATTGCGCGCGTTCGGATTTGCTTTCTTCCATTCCTCGGCGATGCGGTTGAAGAGGCCGACCAGAAAAATGCCGGATCCGCAGGCCGGATCGAGAAATGTCTTTCCGAGCAGCGTGTCGAATTTCTCGATCGCCGCGTCCAGCACGATCTCGGCCAGGAATCTTGGCGTGTAGAAGGCGCCGTTGTCGTGATCCTTCGTTTTTAGGAAATGCTCGTAGATGGCGCTGATCGTTTCAATCGGTATCGAGCCGAAGTCGTAGGGCCAAAAAGCTAGCTGACGTGTCCGCACGTTCGTGCCGTGAAAGAAGTCATTCAACACGCGGAGATGGTCATCGGTAACCAGCTCGGCTTCGCGCTCCAGATTGTCGCTGAAGAGGTCGCCATTAAAATCGGCGCCTAGCTGCGCAAAGAGCGCATACAGGCTCGAGCGCGCTTTGCGCGGCGGTCTCATAGCCAGCACGTCCCGCAGATGCCGGACGTTCTCTAAACCAAGATCAGAGAGATAGCTGATACCGACGACCTTGCGGTAAAAAAGATAACAGGCAAAGACCAGCCGGCACAGCAGGCCATCGAGGACCGCCGGCGTGACGTTCGCGCTTGAAACCTCTCCCAGCACGTCCCTCGCGTCGCGAAGATTGTTCAGCAGATCGCGGTCGACCCTCTGCGCCGGATCGAACGACCGGCTGTGCCTCCGAAAGAACGCGCCCGTTTCGACGGAGACGAGAAATGCGCGCAGCGCCGTCACGGCCCGGTCGATCTGCGTTACGAAGCTCGGAAGGCTGCCGCCGCCTGGCTCGCGTGCCGTAGGGCGCGACATGCCGGAAAAGATTTGGACTGCCGAAGGCGACACGAGCGCGAGGATCGGCGCGCCACCGTGATTCCAGAATTTTCGATGGAGCTCCCAAATCTCGTCGATGGCAAAGGCATCGACCTCTTTGAAATAGACGAGGGGTGCATTCTCCGAACAAAGCACTCCGTCCAGGCTAAGCAATGCGAAGGCTTGTCGAACGGTATGACCTTGGGGCGTTGAAGATCCTATGTCGTCTTTGGATCGCAAGAAATGAGGAAAGCTCGTCTCCTCGACGGCCAACTCCTCGATCCAGCCATGGTTGGCACGCGTCGTCATCGCGCACCAGCCTGTCGTCTCATCGGCGCGCGTCTTTCCTTTGCCTCGAATCGATAAGCCCAAGCCGAAACGAGTCGAACGGATTCGATGCGATGCCCCTGTTTCCTAAGGAACAGAATGTCTCGATTGATCGTCGCTTCAGACACCCCGAGCTTCAGGGCCAAGCCGGAAGCGGAATAGGAGCCAGATCGCACCAGAGCGAGCAAGTCGCGATGCCGCTTGGAAATGGCTATGGCGCGCTCATAGGGCAAACAATTATCTCTCCCTCACAATGTCTATCCTTGGATGATAGACTTGGCGCGGACTTAGGTCAAGAACACAGAGTGAACGGGTCGGCAGCTCATGAGCTTTGCCGCGCAAGACGCTTAATGGGGCGCCCGAGAATAACGGCATCTTGGAGATGCGCCTTGCCCTTCGTCGAGGGAACGCACCTGCCGCCGTGCCGAATTCAGGTCTCTTTGCAGCCAACCACCTCACCTCCCGCCGACGTCGGCAATGGGGCGTAGCGGCTGAAGCTGCCATTCCGCTACCGGCCAAAAACGGTCCCGGTTGTTCCTAACTCGGCCCATGCGGCCCGAGGCAAGGCCGCCGCCTCACCCCTTATTGTCGAACAGCCTGACCTCCACCGCCCCGGGATCGAAGCCGTCGAGAAGCCGCGCGTTCACCCCCATCCTGCCGAAATCCTCGCCGAGGGTGCGCCAGTGGGTGCCGCAGCCGCATACCGGGCAATGGTGGATCCCGATCATCCGGTCGCCCCAGATGTAGGGCACGGTCTCGCCCTCCACTCTGACCGCGCCGTCGGGATAATAAGCGACCAGCCAGGCCGTCTTGATGCAGAGCGAGCAATTGCACGAGGCGACCCATTCCGGCGGCGAGGGCGCCTCGATCCGGACCTTTCCGCAATGGCAGCTGCCCGCGACGACCATATCCCCTCCCCCCTTGTCGATGGCGCCCAGGCTAGCACGGGCGGCGAGCCGGGGCGAGCCGGGCCGGTCTTCTCCGTGCTGCGGCAGGGAGCTCTCGGACCGAATGCGGAACGCTCCCCCCTTCCTATGGGTTTTATATGCCGCGGACCGAAGACGCGGCTGCCCCGCGCCGTCCGCACGATCAGAGGAGAATGACATGAGTAGAGTAAAGTCAGCTCATCTGTTGCTGGCCGCCTGCGGAGCGATGGCTCTCTCCGCCTGCGAGACGGTGGCCGAGGAAGCGAACGAGGCCGTCGGCTTCGAATATGTCGCGATGCTGTCCCCCGCGGCGGGCGGCACCGGCTCCGGCAAGGCCGAGATTAGCCTCAACGACGCCACCAACATGCTGTGCACCGACCTCGAGCTCTCGGGAGTCAACATGACCGCAGGGCATGTCATCGGCCCGGGCAACACGGTGATCGCCGACATCGACGTCCCCGACGACAATGACAGCGACGACTGCGACAACATTACCGACGCGCAGCTCGACGCCATCAAGGCCAATCCGGGCAATTACCGGGTCCACATCGCCGCGACCACCGGCGACCTGTGGGGAACGCTCCGCAAGGAATAACGGGCGGATTCCCGGACTGAAGGCCGGGGCGGGTCTCCTCCGCAGGACCCGCCCTGCCGCTTGACCATTGCCCCGCGCCTTGTGAGGGAGCGGGGATGAGGATCATCGGCAGCTTCGTAAGCCCCTATGTCAGGAAGGTCCTCGCCTGCCTGGCGCTCAAGGAGCTCGACTACGAGATCGACCCGATCACGCCCTTCTACGGCAATGACGAGTTCGAGCGGCTTAGCCCGCTGAGGCGGATCCCGGTGCTGGTCGAGGGCGACCTGACGCTCTGCGACTCGTCGGTGATCTGCGCCTGGCTCGACGAGGCCTATCCGGAGCGGCCGCTGCTTCCGGACGGCGCCGCCCGGCGCGCCCGCGCCCGCTGGCTCGAGGAATATGCCGACACCCGCCTCGGCGACGTGTTCATCTGGGGGCTGTTCTATCCGAAGATCGTCCATCCCATCGTCTGGGGCGAGCCCGGGGACCATGCGCGGATCGGCAGGACGCTGAGCGAGGACCTGCCCCGCGAGCTCGATTATCTGGAAGGCCGGCTCCCCCGCCAGGGCTGGCTGTTCGGCGAGGATATCGGCCTCGCCGACATCGCGCTCGCCACCTTCTTCCGCAACGGCGCCTATGCCGGGTTCGAGCCCGACCGGGGGCGCTGGCCGCTGGTGGCGGACTTCGCCGAGCGCGCCCTCGCCCACCCCTGCTTCGCCTCCCTCCTGCCCTTCGAGCAGGCCCAGCTCGGCGCCACCCCGCAGGGCCGGCGCCACGCCCTCCTCGCCGCCGGCGCGCCGCTGACGGCGGAGACCCTGGGGACCAGGGAGCCCCGCAAGGGGGTGATGAGGCTTTAGCCCGTCCGGAGTCCCGCTTCAGGCCTGGCGGATGACCGCTTCAACCAGATCGCCGGTCGGCCGGGTGCCGTCGAGCCTCAGCACGGGATTGCCGAGAGCGGCCAGCCAGGCTTCGTGCCTCGGCCGGTTCCGCCCGGGAAGGGTGCCGCTGTCATAGGCCGCCGCCCATTCGATGAACTCGCGATGATGCTCGTGCATCGCGCCGCCCGGCAGCAAGGCGTCGCCGAAGCGAACCCTTTCGCGAGAGCGGAGCCGCTCCACTCGAACCTCGGCGGGCACTTCGAGGAAGACGATCAGCTGCGCGTCGCGGCTGACGCTCTCCGCCCAGCCGTCCAGGGTGCCCGACAGCACCCAGCGCCCGGTGCGCGCCTGCTCCGCGCGGATGCCGGCAAGGCGATCGGGCACCTCCCGCTTCACCCGATAGGGCGGATCGGTCGCGACCCAGAAGTGATCGTCGGAGTCGATATGAACGGCGCCGAGGCGGGCGGCGAGCGCCGCGCCCAGCGTCGTCACTCCGCAGCCCGAAGCGCCGGTTATGCCGACTCGGCTCAGCTTGTTCCGCATATCCGCCCCTTCTCATCCGTACCCGCCATTTTCCAGGCCTAGCAACCCCGCCCCCACTGGCGTAGCGTCCGGGACGAGAATGAGAAGCGAGGGGAAGAGTCGATGAGTGCGGACGGGAAGAGCGGCCACATCAGGCTGACGTCGCATCCCGGCTCGCGCGGGCCGGTGCGGTTTCCGCTGAGCTGGGGCGCGCCCACCGCGGCGGAGCGGGGGCCGGTGATCGCCACCGTCAACGCCCGCTCGGACCGGAACGCGATCGGGGCGCACGGCGGCTCCTATTCGATCTACCGGGCGCTTGCCATCTCGTCGGGGGCGATGGACCCGAATGCAAAGCCCGACCTGCACGACACCTCACCGGTCTGCGAGATCGGGCCGCATCCGCAATGGGTCGATCCCGGCAAGATCGTGTCGCTCGACCCCTGGGGACACCGGGTGGCTCAGGATTTCGGGGAGCTGATCGAGGAGGGGATCGACATCCGGCCTTCGATCGCGATCACCAAGGCGCGGCTGACGCTTCCCGAGATCCAGGTCGCGATCGCGCAGCGCCGGCTCAACGTCGACGGCGAGATCGTCCATGAGGCCGGCGACGTCTCGGTCACCAAGATCGCGGTCGATCCGGTGTGGTGGCTGCCCGGAGTCGCCGAGCGGTTCGAGGTCAGCGAGGGGAGCCTCAGACGCTGCCTGTTCGAGCAGACCGGCGGCATGTATCCCGAGCTCGTCACGCGCCCCGACCTTTCGGTCTTCCTGCCGCCGATCGGTGGGATGACCCTCTACATCTTCGGCGATCCCGCCGCGCTGGGCGACACGTCCAAGACCCTGACCTGCCGGGTCCATGACGAATGCAACGGCTCGGACGTGTTCGGCTCCGACATCTGCACCTGCCGCCCCTATCTCACCCACGGCATCGAGGAGGCGACGCGGCAGGCCCAGGCCGGGGGCACGGGCCTCATCGTCTACAACCGCAAGGAAGGCCGGGCCCTGGGCGAGGTGACCAAGTTCCTCGTCTACAACGCCCGCAAGCGGCAGCCGGGCGGCGACCAGGCGGCGACCTATTTCGAGCGCACCGAATGCGTCGCCGGAGTCCAGGACGCCCGCTTCCAGCAGCTCATGCCGGACATCATCCACTGGCTCGGGATCACCCGGATCGACCGCTTCGTGTCGATGTCGAACATGAAGTACGACGCCCTCGCGGCGGGCGGAGTCGAGATCGGCGAGCGAGTGCCCATTCCCGACGGCCTGGTTCCGCCCGACGCCAGCGTCGAGATGGAGGCGAAGAAGGCGGCCGGCTATTTCACCCACGACAAGCCGCCGTCCGCGGACGAGCTCCGCGGAGTCGTCGGACGGGATCTGGGGAAGTTTTAAGGGTGGGGTTCACAGGTCCGTCATTGCGAGGAGCGCAGCGACGAAGCAATCCAGTGTGCCACCGAGGCTGCTCTGGATTGCTTCGCTCCGCTCGCAATGACGGGTGAAGACATGAGCTCTCCCGATCCCCGGATCCTCGCCCTGCTCAACGCCGCCGCCGTGCGCGAACGGGCGCACGAAATGCTCCTCATCGCCATCGACGGCGGCGTCGAAGGCTGGGCCGTCCATCTCGACCGGCTGGGCACCGCCGCCGAGCTCACCGCGGCGGCGACCCGCGAGGCCTATCCGGACCTGCAAATCCCCTTCCATTCCCGCTGGCGCCACTTCCTCGGGATACCGGCGCTTCCCGAGACCGATGCCGCGTCCCGCGCCCGAGCCGCCTTCGATCTCGTCATTTTGTCGGTCCTGCTCGATGCCGGCTCGGGGCCGGGCTGGAGCTTCTGCGATCCGGTCAGCGGCGGGACCTTCACGCGCTCCGAAGGCCTCGCGGTCGCCAGCCAGAGGCTGATCGAAAGCGGTGCCCTCGCCACCGGCGACGGCGCTCTGGCGGCGCTCGACACCGGGACCCTGGCGCTCGGCTTCCAGGTGAGCGAGGCCAATCCGCTCGCCGGCCTCGAAGGACGCGCCGCCCTACTGCGCCGCCTCGGCGAGCAGGTGCTGGCCCGGCCGGATCTGTTCGCGACCGGCGACGCGCCTCGCCCGGGCGGCCTCTTCGACGTGCTCGCCGCCCGCGCCTCAGGGGGGCGCCTCCCAGCGCCGGCTATCCTCGAGCTTTTGCTCGAAGCCCTGGGGCCGATCTGGGCGGACCGGCTGGTGATCGAGGGCGTGCCGCTCGGCGACTGCTGGCGCCATCCCGCAATCCGGCGCAGCGACTCGAGCGACGGCCTCGTGCCGCTCCACAAATTGTCGCAATGGCTGGCTTATTCGCTGATCGAGCCGCTCGAGGGCGCCGGCATCGAGATCGTCGACGTCGGCGGCCTCACCGGCCTCGCCGAATATCGCAACGGCGGCCTGTTCGTCGACACCGGCGTTCTGAAGCTGACCGATCCGGACGCGGCCGGGCGCCCCCACCACGTTTCGGATCCGCAGATCGTCGCCTGGC
>DATHBY010000175.1:0-2280 GCA_035295885.1 Allosphingosinicella sp. | reverse complement strand
GCGGCTCTTGCGCCGGGCCTCTCGGTGCGGCCGCTCGAGCCGAAGCTCACCTTCGACATCCACGCCATGTACCTGACCAACCGGCCGCCCAACGCGCTGGCGATGGACTTCCTCAAGACGCTGGCCCGGGTGCTCGAGGCGCCATAACGGTAGATTATGGCGAGCGCCCCACTCGCTATGCAGCAAGCGAGACACGGGGCGATACGTTCGCCTTCATGATCCCGGGGCCATATCTCCTTTATCTGGGCCATAGTGCGGACCCGATGGGCATAAAGACCTCGCGCGGCCTCGCCACCTTTCGCCGCGAAGCGTGCGTGGGCGAGTTCCGCCACGACGACTGCCCGCTGACCCTGGAGCTTCCCCGGCTCAGCATGCGCGAGGGCGTGGAGGCCGGCGCCCGGACCCTGGTGCTCGGCATCGCCGGCGCGGGCGGCCGGCTCGGCAGCGACCTTGTCGAGGATGCCGCTTTGGCGCTCGAGGCCGGGATGAACGTCGCCGCGGGCCTTCACCAGCGGCTTCGCGACGAGCCGTGGCTGGCCACGCTCGCCCGGGACCGCGGCCTGCAGCTCTTCGACGTGCGCGAGCCGCCTCCGGACCTCGTCGTCGGCAACGGCTATTACCGGCCGGGCCGGCGCCTCCTCACCGTCGGCACCGATTGCTCGGTGGGCAAGATGTATGCGTCGCTGGCGCTCACCTCGGCCCTCAGCGAACGCGGCATCGCCGCCGATTTCAGGGCGACCGGCCAGACGGGGATCCTGATCGCCGGCGAAGGGGTGCCGGTCGACGCCGTCGTCGCCGATTTCATCTCAGGCGCGATCGAGCAGCTCGCGCCCGCCCGCCACGACGAGGGCTGGGACGTGATCGAAGGGCAGGGCTCGCTATTCCATCCTTCCTTCGCCGGAGTCTCGACCGGCCTCCTTCACGGGGCCCAGGCGGAGGCGATCGTGCTCTGCCACCGGCCGGGGCGCGCCCACATGCGCGGCCTTCCCGGGCGCTCCCTCCCGGATCCGGCCGAGTGCCTGGAGCGCAATCTCGAGGTTGCCCGGCTCACCAGCCCGGCGGTCCGGGCCGTCGGCATCTGTCTCAACACGTCGGGGCTGGGCCGGGACGAGGCGCGGCGGCTCTGCGACCGAACGGCCGACCGGCTGGGCCTGCCCGCGACCGACCCGATCGCCTTCGGGGTCGACGCCATCCTCGACGAGCTCCTATGCCTCGCACCCTTGACGCCAAACACGATCGCCTCGCGCTGATCGGGCCGTTCCGGATCGCTCGCGGCGTGAAGACCGCCGCGGACGTGATCATCGTGACGATCCGGCAAGGGGACTCCGAGGGACGAGGCGAGGGCGTCCCCTATCCGCGCTACGGCGAGAGCGTCGAGAGCGCCCTGGCCGCGATCGAAGGGGTCCGTGCCGCCGTCGAGGCCGGCGCGGGGCGGGAGGCGCTGCAGTCGCTGCTGCCGCCCGGGGCCGCCCGCAACGCGGTGGATTGCGCCTTGTGGGACCTGGAGGCCCGCCAATCGGGGCGCGACGTCGCCGGCCTCCTGGAAATGCCGGAGCCCGGTCCGCTGGTCAGCGCTCTCACCCTGGGCATCGATTCGCCCGAGGCGATGGCGCAGGCCGCGGCGAGCCTTGCAGGCGCTCCGCTGCTCAAGGTGAAGGTCGATGCCGACGATCCGGCCGCGAGGATCCGAGCCGTCCGCGCCGCCGCGCCCAAGGCGGCGCTGATCGTCGATCCGAACGAAAGCTGGGACCGGGAAACACTGGAGGCGATGCAGCCGGTCCTAGTCGAGGCCGGGGTCGCCTTGCTCGAGCAGCCGGTGCCGGCGGGAGCGGACGACTGGCTGGAGGAATTCGCTCCGGCCGTTCCGATCTGCGCCGACGAGGCCGTCCATGTCGCCGCCGATCTCGATACGGTCGCCCGCCGCTACCAGGCGGTCAACGTCAAGCTCGACAAGTCCGGCGGGCTCACCGCGGCGCTCGAGCTCGCTCGTGCGGCGCGGTCCCGGAGCCTCGGCCTGATGACCGGCTGCATGGTCAGCTCCTCGCTGTCGATCGCGCCGGCGTTCCACATCGCCGCCCTCTCCGACTTCGTCGACCTTGACGGTCCGCTGTGGCTCCGGGAGGATAGGCCGGGCGGCGTTCGGGACGAAGGCGGCCTGCTTTATCCGCCCGCGCCGGGCTTTTGGGGAAGCAGATGAATGTGCCCCGCCTCGCTCTGGCCACCAGCCTCGCGGTCCTCGCCGCCGGAGCGGCGCCCGCTCCCGAGCCGGCAGACCTTCTG
>DATHBY010000174.1:0-9256 GCA_035295885.1 Allosphingosinicella sp. | reverse complement strand
AGGAAGCCGCCGCGGACATTGTGGTGATAACCCGACACTTCCATTCCCCGGTCGAAGCGGCGCCAGGATCGGCCCCCATCGCCGCTGGTGTCGTAGGTGACGATGTGACGGTCGTTGGTGACCCGAATGCGCATCCGGCGGCCGTGCGGGTTGGCCGGGCGGCCGCGCTCGATCCCGTACTGATGGGTGACGAAGCGGGTCTCGTCGAAGCCGAGGCCGGCATAGAGGCGCTCGTCGTAGAAGAGGATCAGGCCGGCGACTCCGCCCGGTTGGATCTCGATATCCGCCTCGAACCAATAGGCCTGGTCGCCGGCGATCAGCAGCAGGGGGGAGCTGTCGGACGGCGCCTTGCCGCGAGCCTTGAGGATCAGGCTCTTTTTCTCGGTGCGGGCGCGGGCCCGTTCGTCGGCGGCAGGCTTGAAGAAGTTCCATTTGCTGCCGAGCGCGAGGCTTGCGAAATCGTCCGACAAGGGCATTCCGTGGCGCACCGCCCTGCCGCCCTTCGGCTTGGGAAGCGGCCTGGAGAGGTCTCCCCCGGCCATTCGGAACCAGCCGTCCGAAGTCCATTCGACCCGGTCGAGCAGGGTCTGGCGGCCGAGCGTCCAGAAGCCGTTCTCATAGCCGTGGTAGACGGTCCACCAGTCACCGGCCGGGCCTTCGACGAGTGTGGCGTGGCCGCGCGACCACCAGCGTTCGCGGATATCCGTGGTGCGGACCAAAGGGTTGCCGGGATGATTTTCCCACGGGCCGTGTATCGAGCGGGAGCGAGCGGCGATCACCATGTGCCCGGTCGGCGGGCCGGCGGTCCCGCCGACGGCGGTGATCAAATAGAACCAGCCGCCGTGGCGGGTGATCTTGGGGCCTTCGGGCGAGAAGCCTTCCACCACCCAGTCGGCCGGGTAGCGCCAGGGATCGTAGACATGCTCGATCGGGCCTACGGTGGCGAGGCCGTCGGCGGTGAGGCGCACCCGGTCGCCGCCGGAGAGGAACAGCCAGCGCGAGCCGTCCTCGCCGACCGCGTGACCCGGATCGATATGATTGGGGAGCTTGAGGTCGATGGGATCGCTCCACGGACCTGAGATCCGGTCGGCCCAGATCACGTAGCTGGTGTTGGGCGACGCCTTGACGGGCACGTAGAGAAAGTAGCGGCCCCTGTGCCTGATCAGCTCCGGCGCCCAGACCGAGCCGACGTTGCGGGTCAGCGCGGCGGCGACCGGCCGCCAGTTCACCAGATCCCGGCTGTGCCAGATGACCAGGCCCGGATAGGAATCGAAGGTCGAGAAGGTCATGTAATAATCGGCGCCGTCCTTCAGGATCGTCGGATCGGGATGGTCGCCGGAAAGGACCGGATTGAGGAACGTGCCGTCGCCGCGGTCGGCGATGCGCTGCCCGTCGAAGCCCCTGCCCCAGCTCACGTCGGCGCGAGGATCGAGGGACGAGCCTGCGCGAGCGCCCTGCGCCACGATCGGCGCGGGGAGCGCGGCGGCAAGCGCGCCACTCCCGAGAAGCTTAAGGCCTGACCGCCGATCGAGCAAAAAAAGCCGCTTTCCGGTTGAAGCTAAGTAACCGGTGTCATAAGCCTTAACGGAGAGGCGCCGCAACCTCAAAAGAGCCGCGGCCGGAGAGACATACCGATGCGTAACGCCCTCATTCCCTTCATCTTCCTCCTCGGCATTGCGCCGGCTCCGCTGCTCGCGAAGCCATTTCCCGGCGCCGTCGGCTGGGCGGCCCAGACGCCGGGCGGGCGCGGCGGCGAAATCGTTCGGGTGACGAACCTCCAGGCGAGCGGTCCCGGCTCCTTCCGCTCGGCGATCGAGCGCAAGGGCCCTCGCATCATCGTCTTCGAGGTCGGCGGAGTGATCGACCTCGGCCGAACCACCCTCAGCATCAGGGAACCCTTCCTCACCATCGCGGGCCAGACCGCCCCCTCCCCAGGCATCACGATCGTCCGCGGCGGAATCGAGATCAGGACTCACGACGTGATCATGCGCCACATCCGGGTCCACACCGGAGTCGACGGCCAGGCGCAGCGCAGCGGATGGGAAGCCGACGCGGTCTCCACGGTCGCCGCTCGCAACGTGATCGTCGACCATTGCTCGCTGATCTGGGGTATCGACGAGAACCTCTCCGCCTCTGGTCCGCGATTCACCGGCAAGACGGTGGATGACTGGCGGCGCGGGACCAGCCACAACATCACCTTCTCCTACAATGTCATCGCGGAAGGGCTGCGCCATGCGAGCCATCCCAAGGGCGAGCATTCGAAGGGATCGCTGATCCACGACAACGCGACCGGAATCCTCATCTACCGGAACCTCTACGCTCACAACATGCAGCGCAACCCGCTGCTGAAAGGCGGCGCTCAGGCGGTCGTCGTGAACAACTTCATCTACAATCCCGGCGTCCGCGCCATTCACTACAACCTCCTTCCGCAGGAGTGGGGCGGGAACGGCTATCAGGCCGGCGAGCTGGCAGCGGTGGGGAACGTGCTTCGGGCCGGCGCCGACACTCGGCCGGACGTGGCGTTCCTTGCGATCGGCGGCGCGGGAGACCTGCTTTACTACGGACGGGACAATATCGCGGTGCGCAAAGACGGCCGGCCGATGCCGATGTTCGGCCGCTACACGATGTGGCCGGCGAGAATCCTTGCCGCCCCAAGGCCCGGTCACTGGCCGGAGGGGCTCGACCTGCTCGCCGCCAGGAATGTCGAAAAGCACGTGCTGGCGTTGGCCGGAGCCCGTCCCTGGGACCGCGACCTCCACGAGCGCCGGATCGCCGCCGACGCGGCGGGCCGCCGCGGCCGCATCATCGACGACGAGAAGGAGGTCGGCGGATACGTAAGGGCCGCGCCGACCCGTTCGGCGTTCCGCGAGTCAGACTGGAATCTGGCGACGATCGAGCCGAAAACCGGCCGCTACCCGGGACAGAAGACCCGCTAGCTTCCGGGCTGGATGTACGGCACCCTAGCGAAAAGCTCCCGCTCCCACTGGCGCGGGTCATTCTCGGCGCGCGTGTCCAGATCGAAGATCATCGTTGCGCGGTCTGGAAGCCGGTAGAGCGGCCAGCGCGGGAGGGCGCGGCCTTCCGGGGTACCGCCTCGGGCAAAGGCGACGAATGAGTCCATCATCAGCCCGCTGACCTTGCGCGCGCCGGCGCCGGTGCCGGTGATCGAACCCTCCGCGTCGAGCGTGCCGAAGGCGAGCGGGATGTCGATGGTGTGCGGAGCGCCGCGCCAGGGCTCGAGCGCCGACTGGAAGTCGACCTGATAGACCCAGGTGGGCGCTCCGCCGGCGGCGCGGGCGTCCGCCTCGATCACCTGCCCCGGCCAGGAGCGGCCGGCCGTGGTGGCGGCGTAAAAGACCCGTTCCGCCGACCAGTCGGGGAAGCGGGCGCGGTATTGCGCCACCACCCATTCAGGGTGGATGTCCATACGCAACTCCGGAGTCATCCGCTCGGCGAGGTTCGACCAGTCGAGCCCCTGCAGCTTCGGCCCCTTCGGATCGATGAAAGCACGGGTCTCGTCGCGCGTGTTGCCGAGGATCATGGGAATGTGGTTCGACTGCGGATTGGCATCCGGCCAGAACGGATGGCGCGTGAGCCACTTCATGTCGAGGACCGGCCCCATGTAGACTCCGCCGCCGAGGATCGGGTCGGTGGCAGTGAGCCCTTCCACCAGACGCTCCGCCGGCATTCGCAGCAGGTCGTCGGGCGTTGCCCTGAGCGCTCCCAGGAACGCCCTGGCTCGGGCAGTGGCGTTGAGCGGCCCGGAGGCGGTCACCTGCTGTCCGCTCATCGTCACGGCGCGGTGAAAAAGACCCCTGGCCGCCGGCATTCCCATCAAGGTGGCGATCTTCGCGCCGCCGCCCGACTGGCCGAAGACGAGGAGTCGCGACGGGTCTCCCCCGAAGGCGGCGATGTTGGCGCGGATCCACCGGAGCGCGAGGATGAGGTCGAGCTGGCCCAGATTGCCGCTGTCGGGGAAACGGGGATCGAGGCGGGCAAGGTAGAGGTAGCCGAGCACGTTCAGGCGGTGGTTGACGGTCACCACGACGACGTCGCCGCGGGCGGCGAGGTGGCGGCCGTCGTTCAGTGGATCGGCGACGCTCCCCGTCGAGTAGGCGCCGCCGTGGAAATAGACCATCACTGGGCGATTGCCGCCGCTGCGGGCATCCGGAGTCCAGACGTTCAGGTAGAGGCAGTCCTCGCTCTGCGGTTTGTAGCGCTCGCCGCGCTGCGGCGCCGATGGGCCGAAGGCGAACGCCTCGACGTTCCCCCGGCTCGCCGGCGGCGGCTTCGGCGCCTGGAAGCGCTCCGCGATCGCGTAGCGAATACCGCGGAAGACGGAGAGGCCGCCTTCCCGCCTGCCGCGGAGGCGGCCGAGGGTGGTGCGGACCACCGGTGCAGCGGGCGCGGAGTGGAGGATGGCGGGAAAGGCCGCGGCGCCGAGCAGCAGGCCGCGCCGGGTGATCACCGCCGGACGTCCAACTCGCCCGAGAGGAAGGCCTCGATGTCGCGCGCGGCGAACAGGCTCGCATCGCCCGGCAGGCTGTGCTTGAGAGCCGTCAGTGCGAGGCCCGAGCGGGCGGCGCGCTCGATGTCCTCGCCGGCGAGTTGCGCGTGGAGCACGCCCGCGGCGAAGGCGTCCCCGGCTCCGATCCGGTCGACAATTCCGGCGACCGTGACTTCCTCAGTCTGGGCGGAGCCGTCCCTCGCATCGACTCGGGCGGAGATGCGGTGAGTGTCCGCGTCCTCCACATGGCGGGCGGTCGAGGCGATCAGCCGAAGCTTCGGGAAAGCGTCGAAGGCCGCCTCGGCCGCCTCGCGGCGCCTCCCCTCCCCCTCTCCGCCGAAATCGCGGCCGAGGAGGAGCGAGATGTCCCGATGGTTGCCGAACAAGATCTCCGCCTGCTCGACCAGCCGGGTGAGGATGGCCCGCGGATCGCCGTTCCAGCGCTGCCAGAGCTGCGCGCGGTAATTGCCGTCGAAGGAGACGGGAATGCCGCGCTCCGCCGCCGCCTGGGCGGCCGCGACGGCCGCCTCGGCCGAGACCGGCCCAAGCGCCGGGGTGATCCCGGAGAGGTGAAGGAGACTCGCCCCCTGGAGCAGCCGGTCCCAGTCGAAATCCCTGGAACCGGCGAGGGCGAAAGCGCTGCCCTCGCGGTCGTAGACGATCTCCGACGCGCGCATCCCCGCGCCCGGCGAAAGAAAGTAGAGCCCCATCCGCCCGGGCGCCGTCGAGACTCCTGAGGTGCCGACGCCGTAGCGGCGGAGATAGCCTTTCGCCGCCTCGCCGAGCGCGTTGGCCGGAACGCAGCTCACCACCGCGGTGTCGTGGCCGAGGCAGGCGAGGCCGACGGCGACGTTCGCTTCGGCGCCGCCGACATGGACCTCGAGCCGCCCAGTCTGCAACAGCAGCTCCCGCCCCGGCGCCGTGAGGCGCAGGAGCAGCTCGCCGAAGCAGACGACGCGTCCCCTCATGTCACCGCGCCAGCCAGCCGCCGTCGACGGCCAGGATGTGGCCGTTGACGTAATCGGACGCCGAGGAGGCGAGGAACACGGCCGCGCCGCCGAGGTCCGACGGCTCGCCCCAGCGGCCGGCCGGGATTCGGTCGAGGATCGACTTCGACCGCTCCGGGTCGGCGCGCAGCTGTGCCGTGTTGTCCGTGGCGATATAGCCCGGTGCGATCGCGTTGATGTTGACGCCGCGGGCGCCCCACTCGTTGGCGAGCAGCCTGGTAATTCCGGCGACGCCGCTCTTGGAGGCTGTATAGCTCGGGACGCGGATGCCGCCCTGGAAGCTCAGCATCGAGGCGATGTTGATGATCTTCCCCCGCCCCTTGTCGAGCATATGCCGGCCCGCCGCCTGGCAGAGGAAGAACACGGTCTTGAGGTTGATGTTCATCACCGCATCCCAGTCCTCCTCGGTGAACTCGACGCAATCGGCGCGGCGGATGATTCCGGCATTGTTGACGAGGATGTCGAGTCCGCCGAGCTCGGCCAGCGTCTGCTCGACGATCCGGCCGACCGGCTCCACGGTAAGCAGGTTAGCCTCGATGTAGGCGGTGCGGCGGCCCATTGCCTGCGCCTTCTCGATCGTGTCTCCCGGGTGAAGGTGGCCGACGACGGCAAGGTCCGCGCCCGCTTCGGCGAGGGCGAGGGCGATGCCCTGGCCGATGCCCGTGTTGGCGCCGGTGACGAGGGCGACTCGGCCCGAAAGGTCGAAGGGATTGGTCATGCGCCCGGTCCTACTGAAGCTGGCAGATGTCGAGGACGTTCATGTCGGTATAGTCCTGGTTCTCGCCGGCCATCGCCCAGATGAAGGCATAGGCCCTGGTCCCCGCGCCCATATGAACCGACCAGACCGGGCTGATCACCGCTTCCTCGTTCGCCATGACGATGTGACGGAGCTGGTCGCCCTGGCCCATGAAGTGGAAGACTCGGTCGTTCTCGCCGTCGAGGCCGAAGTAGAAATAGATTTCGCTGCGCCGCTCGTGAATATGCGGCGGCATCGTGTTCCAGACGGATCCGGGCTTCAGCACGGTCAGGCCCATGACGAGCTGGGCGCTGTCGCAGACGCCGGGGATGACGAGCTGGTAGATCGTCCGCTCGTTCGATTCCTCGAGGCTGCCGCGCTCGAGCGCGTTCGCCTGCGCGATGCCGAGCTTGCGCGTCTCGAACGTCTTATGGGCCGGGCAGGAGGCGAGGTAGAAGCGCGCCCCGCCGCCGGAGAAGACGACCTCCGTCGCGCCCATGGTGACGTAAAGGCAGTCCATGTTGCCGAGCTCGAACGTCTCTCCGTCCACCGTGACCGTCCCAGACGTTTCACCGATGTTGACGATTGCAAGCTCGCGCCGTTCGAGAAAGGGCTTGCCGGCCGCCGATGCCGGCTCCACCTGTTCGGGGAGGCGCACGGCGGCGTCTGCGACGACGACGCCGCCGATCACGAAGCGGTCGGCATGGGTGTAGTTGAGGACGCACTCGCCTTCGCGGAACAGCCCCTCGATCAGATAGCGGTCCCTGAGCTCCTCGTTGGAGACGCACTCCATCATGTCGGGGTGGGTGGCGTAATAGGTGCGTTCGTACATCAGGGTCTCCGTTATGCGGCTTGGGCCTGGTCCTCGTCGAGCCGGTAGGCGCGCTTGACGAGACCGTAGGTGAGGTCGTGGGCGAGTTCCGCCGCCTCCCAGTCGAGGAGGCGCGCTTCGGCGACGAGGCGGGCGAGGAAGGCGCAATCGACGCGGCGGGCGACGTCGTGGCGCGCGGGGATGGACAGGAACGCGCGGGTGTCGTCGTTGAAGCCGACCGTGTTGTAGAAGCCTGCGGTCTCGGTCGTCATCTCGCGGAAGCGGCGCATCCCTTCGGGCGAATCGTGGAACCACCACGCCGGGCCGAGCTTCAGGCACGGATAATGGCCGGCGAGCGGGGCGAGCTCGCGCGCGTAGGCGCTCTCGTCCAGGGTGAAGAGGATGATCGACAGGCTCGCCTCGTTGCCGAAACGGTCGAGCAGCGGCCTCAGCGCTCGGACGTAGTCGGTCCGGGTCGGGATGTCGGCGCCCCTGTCGCGGCCATAGTCCAGGTGAAGCCAGCGATTGTGGTTTCGAAACGAGCCGGGATGGATTTGCATTACCATCCCGTCGTCGACGCTCATCGCCGCCATCTCGGTCAGCATCTGGGCTCGGAACAGCTCGGCATCTTCCGCGGACCAGCCGCCGGTGACGATTCGGCGGAACAAGGCCTCCTTCTGGGCCTGGGGCAGATCGGCGGTCCGCGCCGTCGGATGGCCATGATCGGTCGCGGTGGCGCCGGCGGCGCGGAAGTCGGCACGCCGCTTGCGGTGCGCGGCAAGATAGCCGGTCCAGCTCTCGACATCCTCGCCGCTAAGCTCCCCGAACCGGGCGAGCCCGGGGCGGAAATCCTCATGGTCCGGATCGACGACTGCGTCCGGGCGGTAGGTGGTGACGACTCGACCCGCCCAGACGGAACGGCGGATCGTCTGGTGGTGAACGAGGTCCTCGTGCGGCCCCTCCGTCGTCGCGAGCAGCTCGATGTTGAAGCGTTCGAAGAGCGCCCGCGGCCGGAAGCCGGAGCTGGCGAGCGCCTCGCCGATCCGGTCGAAATACAGGTCGGCGGTGACCGCCTCGAGGGCGACGTCGAGGCCGAATACCTCGGCGAACACATGGTCGAGCCAAAGGCGCGACGGGGTGCCGCGGAACAGGTAATAATGGCTCGCGAACAGCCGCCACCCCTCGCGCGGATCGGCGGCCGAGGGACCGGAGCGGCTCGGCACTCCGAGCTTCTCGAGCGGAATGCCCTGCGAGTAGAGCATTCGGTAGAGATAATGGTCGGGCGCGAGCAGCAGCTCCGTCGCGTTCGTCCAGGGGGCGTCGGTGGCGAACCATGCGGGATCGGTATGGCCGTGGGGGCTTACGATCGGGAGATCGCGTACGCCCTCGTAAAGCTCGCGCGCAACGTCCCGCACCCTCGCATCGGCGGGCAGCAGCCTGTCGGGGTGGAGCGATAGCGGCCGGGGCATCTTCATCCAAAACGTGCGGGAGGACGGCGGTCTCCGCCGCCTGTTCCTGCTGTGGTAACCGGTGTCAGCGACGGCCGCAAGCCTCGCGCGGCGGAGCGCCTCATCCTGTCGGCGGAGGAGCGACGGAGGCGCGCTTTACCAGGCGCGAGAGGAAGAGCGAAGGCTCGGCCACCTCGCCGTCGCCTGCGCCGGCGAGCAGCTTCAGCGCCGCGGCCCTCGCCATCGACACCATCGGCCAGCGCACCGTGGTCAGCGGCGGCCAGAGGTGCCCGGCGATCGGCGTGTCGTCGAAACCGACGATGGAAAGCGCCTCCGGTACGTCGAGGCCGCGCTCCCGAGCCGCGTGGACCACGCCGGCGGCCATCTCGTCGTTGCTTGCGAAGATCGCGGTGGGGCGCGGGGACAAATCGAGCAGCTTTTCGGCGGCCGCGATCCCCGATTCGAACGTGTAATTGCCCTCGGCGATCAGGCTTCTGGGAAGCTTGATCGAAGCGGCCGCGAGCGCGTCCTCGAAGCCCTTGCGCCGCTCCGCGGCCGAGCGGAAGCCATGCGGGCCGGCGATGAGGCCGATCAGCCGGTGGCCCTGAGTGATCAGGAACTGGACCGCCTCGGCCACCGCCTCGCGGTCGTTCGAGGCCACCATGTGATCGGGATCGTCGAGCTCCGCCGAACCCATGCGCACGTAGCGGCAGCCGACCTCGTCGCAGAGGCGCGCGAAGGCATCAT
>DATHBY010000173.1:0-10234 GCA_035295885.1 Allosphingosinicella sp. | reverse complement strand
ATCTTCCGCGGAGCGCTCGACGTCCGGGCGACGACGATCAACGACGAAATGAAGATCGCCGCCGCCGAGGCGCTCGCCGAGCTCGCCCGCCAGCAGGTGCCCGAGGAGGTCGCCGCGGCCTATGGCGGCAAGGCCCACAGCTTCGGGCCCGATTACATCATCCCCGCGCCCTTCGATCCGAGGCTGATGGAGATCGTCCCGGCAGCGGTCGCGAAGGCGGCGATGGCGAGCGGAGTCGCCCAGATCCGGATCGACGACATGGACGCCTACCGCAGCCGGCTGAAGTCGAGGCTCAATCCCACCACTTCGGTGCTTACCCTCGCCTACGAGGCGGCCCGGGCGGATCCCAAGCGTGTGCTGTTCGCCGAAGGCGACGAGGACGTGGTGCTCCGCGCGGCGATCGCCTTCCGCGAGGGCGGCTACGGAATCCCGGTGCTGGTCGGCCGCGACGACGTCCACGACCGGCTGCGCGAGCTCGGAGTGGACGATCCCGAGAGCTTCGAGCTGCTCAACAGCCGCACCTACGGCCGGGTGCCGGAGATGGTCGACTTCCTCTACGCCCGGATGCAGCGGAAGGGCTATCTCCAGCGCGAGATCGAAAGGATGGTGAACCAGGACCGCAATACCTTCGCGGCCCTGCTCCTCGCGCTCGGCGAAGGCGACGCGCTGATCACCGGAGTCACCCGACCCTATGCCCAGAGCCTGAGGCAGATGCAGCGCGTGCTCGACCCGAAGGAGGGCATGACCCCATTCGGAGTCCACGTCCTCGTCGGCCAGTCGCACACCACCTTCATCGCCGACACCACGGTCACCGAGCGGCCGAGCGGGGAGCAGCTCGCCGACATCGCCGTCCACACCGCCCAGGTCGCCCGCCGGATGGGCCACGACCCGCGGGTCGCTTTCCTTTCCTATTCGAATTTCGGGGATCCCCAGGGGACCTATCTGGAGCGGATCCGCGAGGGCGTGAAGGTGCTGGACGGGCGGGGCGATGTGGACTTCGAATATGAAGGCGAGATGTCGCCCGACGTCGCGCTCAACCCGGCGATGGGCAAGGTCTATCCGTTCAGCCGGCTGACCGGCCCGGCCAACGTGCTCGTCATGCCGGGCCTTCAGACCGCCAACATCTCGGCCAAGCTGCTTCGCGAGCTGGGCGGCGACGCCGTGATCGGTCCGATCCTGGTCGGCATGGAGCAGCCGGTGCAGATCGCCTCGATGACGGCGAGCGCGTCGGACCTGGTGACTCTCGGAGTCCTCGCCGGGAGCGGCGTGGTCCGGTAGAGCGGGCCCAAACCTGACGCAGCCGCCTAATTCGGCGAGTTGGGTCCGCCTGGGCCGGTCGCGCCGCCGGCGCCCACGGCGCCGATATTGCCGAACAATTCGTCCCAGATGCTCATGTTGCGGCCGAGCGTTGGGGTCTTGTCGTCCATCGGGTCGATCGAGACGACGTCCTCCATGCCCTTGCGCTGCACCGAGGCGACGTTGCCGGTGGGGTCGAAGCGGACGTGGAGCACCGTCTGAACGTTCAGCCGGGGGTGGTTGAAAGCGAAATTCTTGGTTCTGCGGGAGACGTAATACCAGTCATTCTGGTCGAACGTGCCGGTGAAGGTGGGGCGGCCCAGCGTGCTCTGCACCGACTCCTTGTTGTCGACTCCGGGCTGAACCGCGCTCACCAGCGTCTCGTCGACGAGATAGCCCTGGACCTCCTGAGTCTTGGTGCAGCCGCCGGTCGCCAGCCCCGCCGCCACGGCGATCAGCAAAGCCGCTTTACGTCCCGAAACCATCATATTGGAAAAACTCCGCAAAACCTGCCGGCGCAAGAGCCGAGCGCCGGCGCCTGCCTTGCCGGCAGGGCCAGGCCCTCCAATATCCGAGAAAAGCTGAACGGCGCAAGTACGCGCCCTTGCATCGAGGAGACCCGCCCTGGCCCTGTTTTCCCGCCTGTTCGGCGAACGGCGCGACCGAGCGGCGCTGAGGCCGCTCTACGACGCCCTGGTCGCCGCCGCTCGCGAGCCGGCCTGGTATCGCGAGGGCGGAGTCCCCGACACGCTCGAGGGCCGCTTCGACATGGTCGCCGCGACTCTCGCTCTGGTCCTCCTCCGGCTCGAGGCGGAAGGCGAGGGGGCGCGGGCTGAATCGGTGGCGCTCACCGAAATCTTCATCGACGACATGGACGGCACCCTGCGCCAGATCGGAATCGGCGACTTCGTGGTCGGCAAGCACGTCGGCAAACTGGTGGGCGCGCTCGGCGGCCGGCTCGGGGCGTTCCGGGAGGCATTGGACGGAGCGGCGCCGCTGGAGCCGGCGATCAGGCGCAACATCTGGCGGGATAAGCCCGCCGACGACGCCCGGGTCGATTTCGTCGCCGCCCGGCTGCGCCGGCTCCACGACGGGCTGGCCGAAACCGCGATGGAACCGTTGCTCGCCGGAAAGCTTCCGGCTCAATGAACGAATTCAGCCGACTCTATCGCCTCGATTCCCTTTCGGGGGAGCCCCGCCCCGTGGAGATCGAGGCGGGGCCGGCCGAGCGGGAGGCACTCGCCCGAAGGTTCGAGCTGGCCGCCGTCGATGCGCTGAGCGCGGCCGCTACGCTCGTCCGCCGCGGCGAGTCGGTCGAAGCCGCGGGCAGGCTCAGGGCGCGGGTGAGTCAGAGCTGCGTCGCAACCGCGGAGCCGGTCGAGGCGGCGGTCGAGGAGCAATTCCGGGTCGAGTTCCGCCCCTTGCCCGCCGACGGCCGGCCCGAGGAGGAGATCGAGCTAGGCGAGGGGGAGCTCGACGTCGTCTTCTACGAAGGCGCCGCGATCGACCTGGGCGAGGCGGTCGCTCAGAGCCTGCTGCTCGCTCTCGATCCCTATCCCCGCTCCCCAGCCGCGGAGGCGGCGCTCCGCGAGGCGGGGGTGAAGAGCGAGGAGGAAGCGCGAGCCGAAGCGAGCCCGTTCGCGGCGCTGGCGGCGCTCAAGGGGAAGCTCGAGGAATAACCGTCATGCCAGCGAAGGCTGGCATCCATGCTGCCTTGGCGACCCGTGGGCCGAACGGATCCCACCCTTCGCTGGGATGACGCCTCCGGCGTCAGAACGGAACGTCGTCGTCGAGGTCGCTGTCGAAGGCCGGCTGCGGACGGGACTGTGGGCGCGAGCCGCCGCCGCCGAAGCCCGAGCTGCCGCTGTCATAATCGCCGCCGCCGAAATCCTGGCCCCCGCCGCCGCCGCCGCCTCGGCTGTCGAGAAGGACGAGCTCGCCGCGGAAGCGCTGAAGCACCACCTCGGTCGAATAGCGGTCGGCGCCCGACTGGTCGGTCCATTTACGGGTCTGGATCTGGCCCTCGAGGTAAACCTTCGAGCCCTTGCGCAGATAGGATTTGGCGACCCGGCCGAGATTCTCGTTGAAGATGACGACCCGGTGCCATTCGGTCCGCTCCTGGCGGTTGCCGTCCTTGTCCTTCCAGCTTTCCGACGTCGCGACTCGCAGGTTCACCACCTCGCCGCCGTTGTTGAGCGAGCGGCTCTCGGGGTCGTCGCCTAGATTGCCGACCAATATGACCTTGTTGACGCCCGCCATGGCTCTTCCTTCCGTACGTTTCGGTTCGCTCGGGACGATAAGCGAGGCGGTCGGACCGCGCTACTCGGATTTACGACTTATCCCCAACGGGGGGAGCCTCCTAGGCGGTCGCCAGCCGGCCTCGGGTCCGCCGGTTGCGGGCGAAGCCGGCCAGCAGGACGAGAAGCGTCGCGACCTGGGCGAGGAGACCTTCCACCGTCGGATAGAGACCCAGTATCTCCACCCGCGGCGCCCAGTCGAGCGGGGTAACTCCGATCATTCCGGCCTCCTGAAGCGCCGCCACCCCCTTGCCGGCGAGCACCACCGCAAGCACCGCGATCAGCGCCGAGCTGTAGGCGAAGAATTTGGCGATCGGCAGCTTTCGGCTGAAGCGGAACATTACGACCGCGATCACCGCCAGCAACGCCGCCGCGGCCGCCGCGCCGCCGACCAGAGGCGCCAGCCGTCCTTCGGCGGAGAGGGCGGCGAAGAACAGGATCGTCTCGAACACCTCGCGGTAGACGGCGACGAAGGCGAGCCCGAACAGGAACCAGGCGGACTTCCTCGACAGCGCCTGCCCGACCTTCTCGCGGATGTAGCGTTGCCATTCGTCGGCCTGCGCCTTGCCGTGCATCCAGATGCCGACGAAGAGCAGGATCACCGCCGCCAGGATCGAGCCGAAGCCTTCGGTCAGCTCGCGGCCGGCGCCGCTGATCGAGACCAGGTGGGTCGCCGCCCACCAGGTGGCGAGGCCGGCGACGAGGGCGGTGATCCACCCCCAGTGGACCGGGCGGACCATCTCGGCCCGGTCCGCCTTGCGAAGGAAGGCGAGCATGGCGACGACGATGAGGAGCGCTTCGAGCCCTTCGCGAAGCAATATCGTGAAGGCTCCGAGGAAGGTCGCGGCGGCGCTCCCCTGGTCCGGGGCGAGCACTCGCTCGGTTTCGTCGAAGAGGGCGTCCATCGCCGCGACCCGCTCGCGCACCTCGCCGGCGTTCCGGCCGCCGGCGATGGCGGCTCGAAGCTCCGCCATCGCCCGCTCGACCCTCGCCATCAGACTTGAATCGCGGGCGGCCAGCATCGGCTCGACCGGCTCGAAGCCGTCGAGATAGGCGGAAAGGGCAAGCTCGGTGGCGCCCTTGCGGTCGCCTTTCTCGTAGGCGGCGAGGCTCTGGCGGAGGCGCTCGCGGGCGAGATCGAGCGGCGAGCCGCCCCGCTGCGTCGCGGCGGAAGGGTTGCTCCTGAGCCAGGCGATCACGGCCGGCGCCTTTTCCGGGCCGATGCGGGCGGCGAGCGCCGACTCGCTCACCCCGGTCAGCGCCGCCGCGTCGGGCAGGAGCGCGCGCACCGCGGCCTCCGCTTCCCAGATCCGCCGGCCCTGCTCGGCCAGCTCGGGCGGATAAGCGAAGCGCCCGGCGGCGAAGGCGAGCGCCCATTTATCCTCTTCGGGCAGATGGCCGAAGCTCGACATCGCCGTGCCCTCGAGGCCCTGGTCGATCACCTGGTAGAGCGCGAACAGGCTTCGCTCGCTTGCGCGCTCGCGGTCGGTGAAGGCGATCGGCGGCGGATCCATGGTCGCTGCGACCGGCACCTTCGCGTCGCCGGCCGCCCCGTGGCAGCTCGCGCAATTCTCGGCATAGAGGGCCGTGCCCCGAGCCGGATCCGGCATCCGCCGGGGCGCGAGCGGCACCGGATAGGCCTGGATCAGCTCCGCGGCGAGGCCGCGCGCCTGCTTCTCGATCTCCGCCGGGATCGCCTTTCGAGCCACCGAGGCCTGCAGGGCCGCCGCTCCGGCGACCAGCTTCGCCTTGGCCGGCTTTTCGGGAAGGGCGGCGAGCCGCTCGCTCACCGAGGCGGTGAATTCCGCCATCTCCTTATATTCGCCTTCGTTGACGACCCGGCCGCCCTGCACCGCCTCCCGGTAGTCGACCGCGACATAATCGAGCAGGCGCCAGGTCGTCTGCACCTCGGCATTCTGAGCCGCGGCTGGGGCGGCGCCGAGCAATGCGAGGAGGCACAGGAGCAAGGGCGCGAGGCGGAACATGCCGCTTGGCTAATCCAGTTGCAAATGATTATCAATAACGATTGAGGCCGCGCACTCGCCACCCTTGTAACTTAGACGCCGCCCTTTGTAGCGTTGGTGCCGGGGCCGTGGCGGGAAGGTCGTTTCACCCTGGGGCGTTTGAGCCCGTAGTTCAGCCTGGTCCTACCGCCGCGAGGTCGTCGACCCCGAACAGTCGCTGAACCTGTTTCAGGGGCCAGGTCTCCGCCGCCCTGCCGCCTCCGGACTGGATGCTGAACGAGTTGAGCATGACGGCCATGACGGCTGCTGCCTTCACTTCCTCGCCTTGAAGTCCAGTGAGGCGCTGTTGATGCAGTAGCGAAGGCCGGTCGGCGCCGGCCCGTCCGGGAAAAGGTGGCCGAGATGGCCGTCGCACCGGGCGCAGCGCACCTCGACCCGGCGCATACTGTGGCTCATGTCGGCATGCTCGCTCACCGTCGGGGCCGCCGGCCCGGTGAAGCTCGGCCAGCCGCTGCCGCTGTCGAACTTGGCTTCGCTGTCGAACAAAAGCTCCCCGCAGCCGGCGCAGCGATATTCGCCCTCCTCGTGATTGTCGACGTAGCGGCCTGCGAAAGGCGGCTCGGTTCCGGCCTCGCGGAGCACACGATATTGCTCTGCGCTCAGCTTCTCGCGCCACTCGCGCTCCGAATATCGCGCGCGATCCTCTGACTGGTCCGCCATCCGGCCGTCATCCCTCGACTGTCGATGAAGCCGCCTCAACGGTTCGGGGCCGCAACAGGTTTCGCCGCATGAGCAGATAGACCGGAAGCCCGCTCAGAAGCAGTGCCGAGCCCCACAGCGCAGGTTCCGCCCCCGCCCCGTAAATGGCCCAGACGCAGTAGGCGGAGCCGGCGATCGCGACGGCGGGCAGTATCGCCGAGCCCGGGATCCGGCCGGTCGCCTGCAGCCGCAGCGCCGCGAGCGAGCAGCTCAGATAGGCGACCAGCGAGGCCGCCGTCGAAAGCAGCGCCATGAAGGCGAACATGCCGCCCATCGAGCGGCTCTGATGGGCGAGCAGGAGAGCCGTGACGAGACCGCTCGAAACGATCAGCGCCGGCACCGGGGTGCCCGCCTTCGACCTCCGCCCGAACCAGGCCGGGAACATGCCGTCCCGAGCCAGAGCAACCGGCATCTGCCCCTGGATCAGGACCCAGCCGTTGAGCGCTCCCAATGCGCTGATCGTCGCGAACAGGGCGACGAAGGAGGCGGGGCCGGGGCCCCAGTAGCGGCCGATGAAATCGGCGAAGGGCGCGTTGGAAGCGGCAGCCTGCTCCGGCGGCAGCAGCAGCGCGACTCCGGAGCAGGCGATCAGGTAGACGATCCCTGTGATCAGGGTGCCGATCATCGTCGCTCGCGGGATCGTCCGCTCCGGGTCGCGGACGTGGCCGGCGGGGATGGTCGCCGATTCGAAGCCCATCATCGCCCACAGGGTCAGCGCCGCCGTCGCGGTCACTCCCGCCCAGCTTATATCGCCAGCGGGCAGCGGCACCGAGTCCGGCCGGCCGCCGGTCGCGGCAATGCCCAGGGTGAGGACGATCGCGGCGAGGAGCGGAAGGAGCTTGAGCAAGGTGGTCACGATCTGGACCTCGCCGGTGCCCTTGACGCTGAGGCAGTTGATGAGCGTGAAGGTCCAGACGAAGCCGATCGCGACGAGGGCCGGGGCCGCGGCGAGGCCGGGGAGGAAATGGCTGAGATAGCTGACCGCCGCAAGCGAGATGGCGGCATTGGCCGTCCAGACCGAAATCCAGTAGCTCCAGGCGACGGCGAAGCCCGGGGCGCCGCCGAACGCCTCTCTGGTATAGGCGTAGGGACCGCCGGCGCGCGGGAAGCGGCGCGCGAGGCTGGCGAAGACGAAGGCGAGGCAGAGCGCTCCGGCTATGGTCACGCCCCAGCCGAGGATCGCGTTCCAGCCGTAGGGCGCAAGCTGCTGCGGAAGCAGGAACACGCCCGATCCGATCATGTTGCCGATGACCAGCGCGAGGCAGATCCAGAAGCCGAACGCGCGGCGCGCTTGCGGAGTATCGGCCATCCTTGCCCCCTCTTCGGGGGACATCACGTCGAAGCCGTCCCCCGGACGGCGTCTTTATGGGCGTGATGTGGTGCGGTCGAGAAGACTCGAACTTCCACGGCCTTTCGGCCACAGCGACCTCAACGCTGCGCGTCTACCAGTTCCGCCACGACCGCACGTGATTGCCCCCCGGAAAAAGGCTCCGGGGCCGGTAGGAGCGGGGCCTCTAGCAAAGGGCAGGGAGCGAGGCAATGCCGCTGATCCCGTCATTAGACTGGGCTCCGGCCTTCGCCGGGGAACAACGTCCTAGCAAAGAATCAGTAGAGGAACATCGGCATCCCTTCGATCCGCATCAAACGAGCACGATAGGTCAAGGGATCGTAGAGGCCGTCGACGTCCACCGACTTGCGCCCGCTGAGCAGGGTATCGATCGGGACGTGGCTGTAATTGCCGTCGGTCAGGGTCACCATGCGCGCCGTCTCGCCGCGCTGAAGGAGCTGCACGGCGAGGCCGCCGAAGGCGAAGCCGACCATGCGGTCCATCGCGTCGGGTTCGCCCGCCCGCATCAGGTAGGCGAGCTCCTGGATGACGGTCCCGAAGCCGAGCCGGGCCTTGACCGCCCTGCCGATCTGCTGGCCGATGCCGCCCTCGCCGCGTTCGCTGGCCGGTTTGGAAAGCTCGGCATCGTCCTCGGCCTCGCCCCTGATCGCGGCCCCTTCCGAGACGACGCACATCGCATAGCCGGCCGGGTTCGAAGACCTGTCCTCGGCCAGGAGGGGGAGCAGGATGTCGAGGTCCGCGGGCACCTCGGCGATGACGGTCCGGTCGACCTGGGCGAGGAAGCCGGCGAGCAGGGCGGTCTCGCCGCTGCGCCGGCCGAACAATTCGACCACTCCGATACGCTCGTGGCTCTCGACCGTGGTCCTCAGCGCGTTGATCGCCTCGACCGAGCGGCTGACGGCGGTGGAGAAGCCGATGCAATAGTCGGTTCCGAAGACGTCATTGTCCATCGTCTTGGGGACGGAGATGACCGCCAGCCCCTGCGCCGCCAGGTGCGCGGAGAAGCGCAGGGTGCCGTCGCCGCCCAATGTGATCATCGCATCGACGCCGAGCTTCTCGAGCACGTCGAGCACCCGCTTCGTCTGGTCGCCCTCGGCCAGGGTCCGCGGATCGGTGCGCGAGGTGTGGAGGATGGTGCCGCCCATCCGGTCGATCCCGCGCACGCCCTCGCGGGTCAGCTCCACGCTGTTGGCGGCGACGCTGGCGGGGTCCGAAGGGTCGATCGCCAGCACCCCCTCCCAGCCTCGGCGAAAGCCCGTGGCCTTCCAGCCGAGCGCGTCGGCCGAGAGGGTGATCGAGCGGATGCAGGGGTTGAGGCCGGGCACGTCGCCGCCGCCGGTCAGCAGGCCGATGCGCATCAGGCCGCGGAGGGGAAGGCGACGCTCAGCCTGCGCCCCTCGCCCGTGGGGACGTCCACCTCGGCGCTGTTGAAGGTCGCGCTCTGCCCCGGCTGCAGCTCCGAGACGGGCGGTGAGATCGACCAGCTGTGCACGGTCTTGCCCGAGGGGTCGCGCACTTCGGCGCGCAGCTGCGGCACTCGCTGGACCGATTCGGTCGGATTGCTGATCCGCCCGGTGACGGTGAGCAGGGCGTTGCCGCTCGCCAGGGTGCGGTTCTCCGCCTGATATTCGACCTTGAGCGGAGTCGCCCCGCGGCCCGGCAGGGCGATGTCGACTCCGAGCTCGGGCAGGCCGAACGAATAGACCGCCGCCGTCGCCGCAAGCATCAGCAAGGCGGCGGCGATGGCGGCGAGGGTCCACATCTTGGCCGGGTTGCGCCGCGGTCGGAAGGGCGGCTGATGGGCGAAGGCGTCGTAATTCTCCGGCGCCGGCGCCGGTCCGAGCATGGACTCGGCGCGGCGGGCGGGCTCCGGTTTGCGCAGGGGAGGCGGCGGCGGGGCCGAGGGCGCCGGTGCCCGGGCCGGAGCGGCGGGCTCCTGCCACTCGGCCGAGGTCCGGGGCGGCGGCGGAGGCTGCAGCCAGCTGTGGCGGCACGAGGCGCAGCGTACCTGCCTGCCGGCCGGGCCGACCGCGCTGTCCGGCACCACATAGCGCGTCTTACAGGCGGGACAGCTCAGGATCATCGGCTACAGGAGGCCCCAAAGGCTGGTGCTCGTGCGATTCCAAGCACGGTGCGGCGCGCCATGCAAGCCATTGCGGACTCCCCGTCATTCCCGCGAAAGGGGGAATCCGGTTTGAAGCCGGCGCCGGATTCCGCTTTCTCGGGAATGACGTGAGGGAAGAACCACCCGATTGCACCGCCGGGTGGGACGGGCGGGCCATGAATGTCGATAAAGCCCGGTTCAGGGTGACGAGCCGATTGAATGGTTTACGGCCCCGCGCGGTGCATGCCATTGAGGCATGCGGGGGCGGGCCCCCGAGCGGAGGCGGGTCTGAGCAACGGTACCAGCATCGTCCAGTTCGACAATGTCGGGCTGCGCTATGGAACGGGGGCGGAGACGCTGTCGGACCTCAGCTTCTCGCTGCGCTCGGGCGGCTTCTACTTCCTCACCGGCCCGTCCGGCGCGGGCAAGACCTCGCTCCTGAAGCTCCTCTATCTCGCGCAGAGGC
>DATHBY010000172.1:0-3505 GCA_035295885.1 Allosphingosinicella sp. | reverse complement strand
CTGCCCACCAAACCTCCCCCCAAACGTCCACGCCTTGTCTGCACGAGCAACGTAGCTTCGCCATAAGTTCGAGTCTCCTCCTCGGTCTTCGGTACCCCCCGGGAACCCGGGAGGGGCGGCTTCGGCCCCGTGAGTCGCCCGCCTGCGATAGATACCATAGTATCATGCTACGCGGGAGGCCTTGCGCGCCCGAGTGCGTGGAAGGGCAATTCTGCGAACTTCGGGCGTAGGGGGTTCTCGGAAGTCCACATACGGGGTGCTGCATAGCCCCGGCCTGTCCTTCTTCCTTTCGAGCGGGTGGGGCAATCCCAACCCCGCCCTCAGAGCGCCATCAGCTCCTCGAGCGCGCCGCACTCGCGCGGGGTCACGAACAGGAACAGCATCGCCCGGTCCGGGTTCCGGCTCGCCCAGCCCGCCTCGGGGTCGGCAGGCGTGCGTAAATCCGCAGGCGCGGGGGCGGTGGGGGTGTCAAGATGCGCAAAGGCGGTGGCCGTCCGGGTGTCGAACATGAAGTTTCTGCCTCTTGAAGGAGTTGATCTTCTCTCTCACGAATGTTCCCCGGCCTCCATCGGCATTGTGCCGAAACCGTTGTGCATATATTCCCATACCGATGGCCGAATTCGACTGGAACGACGTCCGCGCCTTCCTCGCTGTCGCTCGCAGCGGCCGGCTGACGGCGGCGGCAGCAAAGCTCGGAGTCGACCATTCGACTCTGTCGCGGCGCATCGGCGCGCTCGAGCATGCGCTGAGGACCAAACTCTTCGACCGAAGCCCGTCGGGCTACACTCTCACCGACCATGGGCGGCGGCTGCTCCCCATCGGCGAGGAGATGGAGCGCCTCGCCATCGGCGCCGGCGAGGCGGTCGGCGGAAGCTCGACCTCGGTGTCGGGGACGGTGCGGATCGGTTCCCCCGAAGGCTTCGGAAGCTATTTCCTCGCCCCGCGAATCGCCGGGCTGAAGGCGCAGCATCCACGACTCACCATCCAGCTCGTCGCGGCGCCCGCCGTGTTCAGCCTCGCCCGCCGCGACGCCGACATCGTCATCTCGGTCAGCCGGCCGCCGGCCGGGCGGCTCAACGTCGCCAAGCTGATCGATTACGATCTCGGCCTCTACGCGGCGCCCTCCTACCTGCGCGACGCGCCCGACATCGCTTCCACCGAGGACCTCTTCCGCCATCGTTTCGTCAGCTATATCGGCGAATTGCTCCACTTTCCGGAACTCGACTTCCTCCAGCATGTCGCGCCGGGCGGGACGACCTCGGTGGAGAGCAGCAATCTGGTGGCGCAATTGCGGGCGGCCCTGGCCGGAGCGGGGCTGTGCGTGCTCCCGGCGTTCCTCGCACGGAAGGAGGACGGGCTGGTGCGGGTACTGCCCGGCGAGATCAGCCTGACCCGCTCGCTGTGGCTGACCGTCCACCAGGACCTGGCCGAGCTCGCCCGGGTCCGGGCTGCGGTGCGCTTCATCAAGGACGAAGTCGAGACGGCCCGGGGGCTGTTCAAGCTCAGCTGAGGGCGCGCCAGAGGCCGTAGAGGCTGGTCGCCGTCAGAACCACGCCAACGAAGGTGAGGAGGCGGTCGGGATCGACCCTCTTCGCGATCCAGGCGCCGAAAGGGGCGGCCATCACTCCGCCGATCAGCAGCCCCAGGGTCGCGACCGTGAAGGCTTCCCAGCCGAGAGTCGCGATGAACGTCGCCGAGATGGTGACGGTGAGGAAGAATTCGGCGGTGTTGACGGTGCCGATGGTCTTGCGGGGGCTCGATCCCTGGACGAGCAGGTTCGAGGTCACCACCGCTCCCCAGCCGCCGCCGCCGGCGGCGTCGAGGAAGCCGCCGGCAAGGCCCAGCGGCGCCACGATCTTCGGCTCGCGCTCGTTGTGGCGGTGCATGATCCCCCGGTAGAGGAGGTAGAGTCCGAGCCCCATCAGATAGGTGAGGACGACCGGCTTGGCCGTCGCGGCGTCGACGTTGCTGAGGACATAGGCGCCGAGCACGCCGCCGATGACTCCGGGTACGGCGATCCGGAAGAAGAGCCGCCAGTCCACATTCTTGTGGGCAACATGGCTGATTCCGGAGACGGCGGTGGTGAAGGTTTCCGCCGTGTGCACGCCCGCCGAGGCCGCGGCCGGGGGCACTCCCATGCTGATCAGCAAAGTCGAGGAGATCTGGCCGAAGGCCATTCCGAGCGCGCCGTCGACGAGCTGGGCGGCAAAGCCGATGGCGATGAAGGGCAGGAGGTCGAGGAGCCCCACGCCCCCTAGGTCGAACATCTGGCGTGGCTCCCCCGTGTCGAGTCCCGCCGATGTGCTTGGCGGCATGGCATCCGCGCAAGGGAAAAAGCATCGCTAACGGATTTTTGGCGTCCGGCTGGCATTTTGCCGCGACCAGTCCTATTTTGGCCACTGGAGCAGTGGGGAGTGGTTATGCTGCCGGGGCTTGTGGGCTATCTCGATTCGATCAAGGCGCGCGATCCTGCCCCCCGCAGCCGCTGGGAAGTGCTCCTCTACCCCGGGGTCTTGGCGCTCGGCCTGCACCGGCTCGCTCACTGGCTGTACAAGGGCGAGCTCTATTTCCTCGCCCGAGTTGTCAACCATCTCGGCCGCTTCCTGACCGCGATCGACATCCATCCCGGCGCCTCGATCGGCGAGAATTTCTTCATCGATCACGGCTTCGTCGTCATCGGCGAGACCGCGACGATCGGCAACGACGTCACCATCTACCAGCAGGTCACACTGGGCGGCACCAACCCCGCGGACGGAATGGCCGGCAAGCGCCACCCGACGATCGGCAACCATGTCATCATCGGCTCGGGCGCGCAGGTTCTCGGGCCGATCACGGTCGGCGAACGGGCCCGAATCGGCGCCAATGCCGTGGTCACCAAGGACGTGCCGGAAGGCGCGACCATGATCGGCATCCCCGCCCGCTCGACCCTGGTCAGCGCCGAGCAGAGCAGCTCGGGCAATTTCCTTCCCTACGGTACCGTCTGCTCCGAGCAGCTGGATCCGGCGGCCCAGAAGCTGGAGATCCTCCAGTGCGAGGTCGAGCAGCTGCGGCAGCGGGTCGCCGAGCTGATCGAGGAGCGGGACGGCGAGGCCAAAGCGAGAAAGGAGCGCGGCCGCGCCTGATGGGTAATGTCCTCCCTTTTCCGGGTGGTTCATCGCCGCAGATCGGCTTCACCCGGGCCGAATTGAAGCGGATCATCGACCTCTACGGACGAATGGTCGCGGCCGGGCTGTGGCGCGATTATGCGGTCGAGTTCGGCCGCGACGGCGCCGCCTTCTGGGCCTTCCGCCGGACCGCCGAGCGGCCCGAATATAAGATCGAGAAGAAGCCCGCCCTGCGCAACCGGCAGGGCATGTGGGCCCTTGTCAACGAGGCCGGAATGGTTCTTCGCCGGGGCGACGAGCTCGGGCCGGTGCTGGCGCCGCTCGAGCGCCGGCTGATGAAGGCGGTCAACGGCTGACTAGACTTTGTCCTGCCGAAGCAGAATCGTCACCCCGGACTTGAT
>DATHBY010000171.1:0-4430 GCA_035295885.1 Allosphingosinicella sp. | reverse complement strand
CGCCCGCCGCCAGGACCTGCAGCCGCGCTCGGTCGACATCGTCGCTTTGCTTCGCGGCATGCAGGACCTGATCCGCAAATCGGTCGGCCCGATGGTCGAGGTCACGTTCGACTGCCCGCCCGAGCTGCCGCCGGCGCGGATCGACCCCAACCAGCTCGAGCTCGCCATCCTGAACCTCGCCCTCAACGCTCGCGACGCCATGGCCGGCGGCGGCAGGCTCAGCATCACCGCCCGACCGGAGCAGGTCGGCCCCGGCAACCTGCTCGCACCCGGCCAATATCTGCGGGTGGCGATCAGCGACACGGGAGTCGGCATGGACGCCGTCACCCTCGGCCATGCGGTCGAGCCTTTCTTCTCGACCAAGGGCGTCGGCCGCGGCACCGGGCTCGGACTGTCAATGGTCCACGGCCTCGCCGCCCAGCTCGGCGGAACGCTCTACCTGAGGAGCAAGCCGGGCGAGGGCACTACCGCCGAGATGTGGCTGCCCGCGGCCCGCGAGCCGGCCGGGCAGGAGGAGGTCGAGCAGCAGCCGCTGGCGGTCGCCCGCCGGGCCGCCACCATCCTGCTCGTCGACGACGAGGACATCGTCCGCCGGGCCACCGCCGACATGCTCGCCGACATCGGCTATACCGTCGTCGAGGCGTCTTCCGGCGCCGAAGCGCTTCGGCTGGTGAGGGACGGAGCCACCTGCGACATCATCGTCAGCGACTATCTGATGCCCGGAATGAACGGGGTCGACCTGATCCGCCACGTCCGCGAGCTGACGCCGTCGCTACCGGCGATGCTGATCAGCGGCTATTCGACGATTGCCGAAGGCTCCGGCTCCGAGCTTCCACGCCTCGCCAAGCCGTTCCGCCAGGCGGATCTGGCTCGGATAATCGCCCAGTTGCTTGCCGAGCCGGCGGCGGGAACGATCAAGTTCCCGGTCGAGCGGACCCGGCGCCAGCCGCCGCCCTGACGATCCTCCACAGCCTCCAGGCAAGTAGCAGGGCCGCCGCATGGGCCAGAGAATTGCCGGCGAAATAGAGCGGCTCGAAGGCGGCCGCGGGCTGGCCGGGCTCGATCACGAACTCGAACCGGAAGGGCTTGGGCCAGCCGTGGCGGGTGACGAAGCCGGTGCCGGCGTGGCCGGTTTCGGCGACGAGGGCGGAGGCGGCGCTCGACACGCAGGCGAGGGCGGTGAGCGCGAGCCAGAAGGCCGGGCGCCTCAGCTCCCGCTTCAGCCGAGGGACGAGCGCCGCCGCCAGCAGGGCCAGCAGGGCTGCACCCGCGAACAGCGCAATCGTCTGGTGCAACGGCATCGGGTCATCGGCAGTCGGCCGACTGCCGCTCGACCACCCAGCGCACATTCTTCGGCGAAGCGGGGAGTCGGACGATGTCGACCGGGCTGGTGATCGCGGCGATCGCTCCGCACCCGCGGCCGGGAGAGACGAAGCGGACGAAGGCGAGCAGCTCGCCCGGCTGCTCGATCACCTTGTCGATCGTCACCCGGTAGCCGCCGGAAGATTGCGGGCCCATCGCCGCCATCAGCAGCATCTCGCGCTCGAAGTCGACCGGCGGAAGCGGCGGCGGGTCCTGCCGGGCGTTGATCCGGCGCCACTGGCCAAGCCATTCCGCCTGGTTTCGGATCGGCATCAGCCGCTCCTGGTAGAGGCCGATCATCGAGCGGAATCTCGCCTGAGTCCGCTCGTCGAAGCGGGCGAGGGGGAGGCCCGCGGGCCGCTGCTCCGCCGGCACCTTGCTCCAGTCGTCGATCCGTCCGGCGAGGACGATTCGGGCGGCCTCCCCGGTGAGGCCGGCGGCTCCGCAGGGAAAAGCGGAAACCCGCTCGCGCCGCTGGTGCCGCGCCAGCACCAGCATCCCGCTGGGATCGGTGCAGCCCGCCTCGGCCGCCGGTTCGGCCCACAAGGCCCGGCCCGACAGGAGCCGGTCGAGCTCCCGCCCGGCGGCCGGGTCGAAGGGCAGGGGGGCGCCGCCCGCGCCGAGCCTGACCCAGCCGCCCGGCCTGCGCACCGCCGCGACGATCGCCGGCCGCTGCGGCCGGTAGGACCCGTCCCGCTGCCGGACCATGTAGGGGAAGGAGACCGGCCCGCGCACCAGCAAGGCGGTGCGCGCGGACCGGATCTCGGCCATGGCCGCGCTTCCGAGGACCTGCGCGCCGTCCCTTTCGATCTGCGAGCGCCAACGGGGTTGATGGTCGGGCGCTCGGGCCGGCGCCGCCGCCGCTGCGGCGGCGAGCGGCAGGGCGCCCCACATCAGGGCAAGGATTCCGGTCGCGACTGGCCGCATCTCAAACCTCCGATTCGTCCGCTTTCTGCCGGCAAGGCCATAGCTCAGGAAAGCTGAACGGAGCCGGGACCTCCCGGGTGACGGCAGCGCTCGCGGCTGATAGGAAAAAAATGCAGGAGACAGATTGAAATCGCCTGTGCAATGAACCGATTCGGATTAAATCCGTGGAAGACCGCGTCTTTGCGCTGGTCAGTCGATCAGGGGTCGTCAGATTCGATGGGTTTCGGCGCTAGGCTTGCGGAGGAAAGGAAGCGGCTCGGCCTCAAGCAGGCGGAGTTCGCGTCGCTTGTCGGAACCGATGTTCCCAAGCAGAGCCTCTATGAGAACGACCGGCGGGAGCTGCGCGGGGATTATCTCGCCCGACTGGCCGCCGCCAAGGTGGACGTGGTCTATGTGCTGACCGCCAAGAGAAGCGAGGGCGCGTGGCTCGGCGAGGAGGCGACCGCGCTTCTCTCCGCCTATTTCGGCCTTCCTCCGGATCTGCAGGAAGCCCTGCAGCGGCTGGTGAGCGACCTCGGCCGGCATTTTGAGTCGCCGGCCCAGGGCCGCACCCTCCATTCGGGCCAGCAGGATTATCGGGCGGAGGAGCCCGGCTAGGCGTCGCGCGTTCGCCGGCCATGGGCGAACGAGCCATTCGAATCGGAACGGCCGGCTGGACGGTCCCCGCAGGGGCGGCCGGAGCCTTCCCGGGCGAGGGCAGCAGCCTCGAACGCTATTCGGCCCGGTTCGATTGCGCCGAGATCAATTCCTCCTTCCATCGCTCGCACCGGCCGGAGACCTGGCGGCGATGGGCCGAGTCGGTGCCCGGGCATTTCCGATTCTCGGCCAAGCTGCCCAGGGAGATCACCCACAAGAGGAGGCTGGAGGACTGCTCGGAGCCGCTCGCCGCGACTCTTGCAGAGATGGCGGGGCTGGGCCCGGGACTGGAGATATTGCTGGTCCAGCTGCCGCCGAGCCTCGCCTTCGAGCCGGCGGTGGCCGAAACCTTCTTCGAAGGGCTTCGGGCGCGGTGGGACCGGAATGTCGTTTGCGAACCGCGCCACCCGAGCTGGTTCGAAGCCCAGCCCGAGGCTCTGCTCGACCGTCTGCGAATCGCCCGGGTCGCCGCCGATCCGGCGAGGGTGCCGGCGGCGGCCGAGCCGGGCGGCTGGAGCGGGCTCGCCTACTACCGCCTCCACGGCTCTCCCGTCGCCTACCGCTCGAGCTACGACGACGGCCGGCTGGAAAGCTATGCCGGGCGCATGGCCGCCGGCGAAGGTCCGGTCTGGTGCATCTTCGACAATACCGCGTCCGGTGCGGCAACGGGGGATGCGCTTAAGCTGCAGGCGCTGCTTGCCTAGACTTTGTCCTGCCGAAGCAGAATCGTCACCCCGGACCTGATCCGGGGTCCACCTTTTTCTCAATCCCGGTGGAGGAAGAAGGTGGATGCCGGATCAAGTCCGGCATGACGAACGCCTCGCTTCCATCACAATAGGACAAAGTCTAGCCTGTCCTCGTCATTGCGAGGAGCGAAGCGACGAAGCAATCCAGCGGCGTCGGAGGCCTCCCTGGATTGCTTCGCTTCCTCGCAATGACGGGGGGAGAAGCTAGGCGTGCTCGCTTGCGGCGGGGATGACTCCGCGGCGGATCTGGTCGAGCTCGATCGATTCGAACAGGGCTTTGAAATTGCCCTCGCCGAACCCTTCGTTGCCCTTGCGCTGGATGATCTCGAAGAAGATCGGGCCGATCACGGTGCGCGAGAAGATCTGGAGGAGGATGCGCGTCTCGCCGCCGTCCACCACGCCCTCGCCGTCGATGAGGATGCCGTGCTTGGCCATCTTGTCGATGGGCTCCTCGTGTCCGGCGACGCGGGTCTTGGAGAGGTCGTAGTAGGTCATGGGGGGCTTGGGCATGAACTTCACGCCGCGTTCGGCGATGGCGTCCACGGAGGCGTAGATGTCGTCGCAGCCCACCGCGATGTGCTGGATGCCCTCGCCGTTGTAGCGCTTGAGGTACTCGACGATCTGGCCCGTCTCGCCCCGGTCCTCGTTGATGGGGATTCGGATGCGCCCGCAAGGAGAGGTCAGCGCGCGGGACAGAAGTCCCGAGAACTTCCCCTCAATGTCGAAGAACCGGATCTGGCGGAAGTTGAACAGGCGGCC
>DATHBY010000170.1:0-2435 GCA_035295885.1 Allosphingosinicella sp. | reverse complement strand
AGCGGCAGAAGCATCCGCCCGGCCAGGTGGACGACCCAAAGGTTGGTCGGATCCTCGATCCGCAGATCGCGTGAGCCGTCGGGAGGCGGCAGCCAGGCGGGGCGGGAGCGGGCGCTCATCGGCGCAGCCGTTAAGCGCAAGCCGCGATCCGGGTCAATCGGGCGGAGCCGTCTCCTACGGCGCGGCGATCACTTCCGCCTCGATCACCCGGCCGCCCCGGTCGAGCTGGACGAGATAATGTTTCGGGACGATGAGTGCGAAAGGCGAGGACCAGCCGAGCTCGCGGGCGCAGCCGGCGCGCGGCAGCGAGGCGATGCGGAGGCCGCACTCGCCCTCCCAGTCGGGCTGGCCGAGGATCGCCTCGGCCGACTTGCGGTCCATTCCGAGGTGGACCCGCTCCAGCCGGGCCGGCATCTGCCGGTCGTACCAGAAGCCCCACGCGCCCCAAAGGACTCCGGCTGCGACGGCGGCGACGAACGCCGTCTCGAGCAGCCGGCGCGGGCGCCACGCGCGCGGCTCAGCCACCGGCCTTCGGCGCCGCCAGCGCCCGGAGGCGGGCGGCGACTTCCTCGATCGGGTGGATCGCGGCCCTCGCGCGGCTCGACTTCAGCCGCGGATAGCCCGCTTGCGCGTCGGCGATCAGCTCGCGCACGAAGCTGCCGCCGCGCACCTCGCGAAGGATTCGCCGCATCTCGGTTCGGGTATCTGCGGTGACGATCCGGCTCCCGCCCTTGAGCGCTCCGAACTCGGCGGTGTTGGAGATCGCCTCGCGCATCCCGGCTATGCCTCGCTCATAGATGAGATCGGCTATTAACTTCACCTCGGTAAGACATTCGAAATACGCGATTTCCGGCGCGAAGCCGGCGTCGACCAATGTCTCGAAGCCGGCATGGATCAGCTCCGGGATCGCGCCCCACAATACCGCCTGCTCGTTGAACAGGTCGGCCTCGCATTCCTCGGCGAAGCTGGTCTCCAGGATCCCGGCGCGGCCGCTTCCGATCGCCGCCGCGTAGGAGAGGGCGGCCGCCTTCGCGGAGCCGCTCGAATCCTGGTGGACTGCGAACAGGGCGATAAGGCCGCGGCCCTGCTCATATTCCCGCCGAAGCGCAGTTCCGGGCCCCTTGGGAGCGACCAGGAACACGTCGAGGTCCGGCCTCGGCTCGATCAGGCCGAAGCGGATGCTGAGGCCGTGGGCGAAGGCGAGGGCGGCACCCCCGGCGAGGTTGGGCGCCACCTCCTCGCAATAGATTCGGGCGTGGAGCTCGTCGGCCGCGAGCATCACGACGAGATCCGCCTTTTCAGAGACTTGAGCCGCCGTCATGACGTCAAATCCGTCCGCGGCGGCGAGCGGGCGGCTGGCGGATCCTTCCGGAAGTCCGATCGCCACCGCGACTCCGCTGTCGCGAAGGTTGAGCGCCTGCGCCCGCCCCTGGTTGCCGAAGCCGATCACCGCGACCCGGCGAGCCCGGATCAGCGCGAGGTCGGCATCCTCATCGCGATAGACGTGCATCGAGATCGGCTAGGGCATTTGCCATGCCGCCGCAATCGAGCGGCTCGGTGAAGCCCGGCCAGTGGGCAGGCGGCTGGCGGGAGAACCAGGTATATTGGCGCTTCGCATATTGGCGGGTGGCCGTTCGCCCGGCCGCAAGCGCCTGCTCGCGGCTCAGCTCGCCGCTCAGGAAGTCGGCGATCTCGCGCACTCCGATCGCCCGCATCGCCGGAAGCATCGGGTTCAATCTTCGCTCCAGGAGCGAGCGAACCTCCTCAACCCCTTCATCCGACATGATTTCCTCGAAGCGCCGGTCGCAGCGTTGGTAAAGCCAGTCGCGCGGCGGCAGGAGCACGAGCGGGACCAGGTCGACCTCGCCGGACAGGCCGCCCGACCGCTCCTTCTGCCATTCGGACAGCGGCCGTCCGGTCGATCGGACCACTTCGAGCGCTCGAGCGACCCGGCTTGCGTCCGACGGCCTGAGCCGCGCCGCGGCCGGCGGGTCCTCCGTCTCCAGCGCTGCATAATTATGCGCGACGCTGAATGACCGCACCGCCGCCCGGATTGCGGGATCGATCTCCGGCACCGGGGCGATTCCGTCGAGGAGGGTGCGGATGTAGAGCCCGGTGCCGCCGGCCAGGATCGGCAGCAGCCCCGCAGCCGACGCCGACTCTATCTCCCGCTTCGCATCCTCGGCCCAATCCGCCGCCGAGCAGGGCAGGGCGGCGTCGCGATAGCCGTAGAGACGGTGGGGGGCCCTGGCCTCGTCCTCGGGGGACGGGCGCGCCGAGATTATGCGCAGATCTGCATAAACCTGGGCGCTGTCGGCGTTGATCACCGTGCCGCCGGTGCGTTCGGCGAGCGCAAGTGCCAGGCCGGACTTGCCGCTGGCGGTTGGCCCCGCGATAAGCGCCAGCGGCGGAGGGAAGCCCATGTTCATTGCCAC
>DATHBY010000169.1:0-12268 GCA_035295885.1 Allosphingosinicella sp. | reverse complement strand
ATCGACCTCGCGAAGGAAGCGCACTGCCGCCTTCCGCTTGGAGCGAAAGAAGATGTAGGATTTCGCCGGGTCGACGACCACGGGATCCTTCTGGTTGATCTGGTCCTTGGCCGAGTAGGCGGGGGCGGCGGGCAGGAGCGCGACGAGCAGCGCACCCGCGAGGATCTTCGTGCGGTTCATTCCATCACCTCCCCTTTGGGCGCGGCCTGCGCCGACGCGATCTTGGCATGCAGGCGCAGCAGGAGCTCGCGCTCGCTGTCGCTCGCGTCGCCTTTCTCCTCGCCGAGGTCGTAGGCCTTCCACGCCTCCTCGGTGAGGCCGTAGCGCGTATATTCCTTGAAGCGCATGCAGGTGCGCATGTTGACCCGGCGCAGCTTGCGCCGCTCGGCCGCTCCGAAGATGGCGTCGGCGAGCACGCTGCCGAGAGCTCCGCCGACCGCTCCGGCGACCGTCCCCGCATAGGGATAGGGCACCGCTCCGCCGCCGATGTGGTAGCTGATGCCTCGGGCATAGCCGTCGCATTCCCGGACATCGGCGAGCGCCGTGTCGAAATCCGTGCCTGCCCGGTAGAAGACGCTCTTCTCGATGTCTTTCTCCGGTCCGGGCTTCGCCCCGGCTTTGGCGCCCTCCGAATTAGCGGTTGCGGCTTGCGGCGCCTGCGCCGCCAGCGGCTGCACGGCCAGCACGGCCGCAGCAAGGCCGACGCCGTACAGCATCGATCGATGTCCCACTTCCTGATCCCCCTGCCCCGTAGTCCGGCCAGTCTAGCTCCGGTTCCGCCCGTTACAACAGTGATTTGCGGGCCGCCCGGCGCCAGCGTCTGGCGCGCCGGACGTGAAGCCTGTAGGCGCCCCGCAGGCAATTCCAGTCGGTGAGACAGATGGGTTTTCGTTGCGGTATCGTAGGGCTGCCCAATGTCGGCAAGTCCACGTTGTTCAATGCGCTCACCGAGACGGCGGCGGCGCAGGCGGCGAACTATCCCTTCTGCACGATCGAGCCCAATGTCGGTCGGGTCGCGGTGCCGGACCCGCGGCTGGACGAGATCGCGCGGGTCGCGAAATCGGCTCAGGAGATCGAGACCCAGCTCGAGTTCGTCGACATCGCCGGGCTGGTTCGAGGCGCCTCGAAGGGCGAGGGGCTGGGCAACCAGTTCCTCGGCAACATCCGCGAGGTCGACGCGATCGTCCATGTCCTGAGGTGCTTCGAGGGCGGCGACGTCACCCATGTCGAGGGGCGGGTCGATCCGGTCGCCGATGCCGACACGGTCGAGACCGAATTGATGCTCGCCGACCTCGAGAGCCTGGAGAAAAGGGTCCCCGCCGCCGTCAAGAAGGCGCAGCAGGGCGACAAGGAGGCGAAGGTGCAGGCCTCGGTGCTCGGCCAGGCGCTGGAGCTGCTTCGCGACTCCAGGCCCGCGCGGCTGACCGAGCCCAGGGACTCGGAGGAGAAGCTGGCGCTTGAGCGGGCGCAATTGCTGACCGCCAAGCCGGTCCTCTACGTCTGCAACGTCGACGAGGGCGACGCCGCCGAGGGGAACGCCCACAGCGCGCGCGTCTTCGAGAAGGCGAAGGCGGAAGGTGCCGGGGCGGTGGTGATCTCGGCGGCGATCGAGGCCGAGATAGCGACCATGGATCCGGCCGACCGCCCGGAGTTCCTCAAGGATCTGGGGCTGGAAGAAACCGGTCTCAGCCAGGTGATCCGGGCCGGCTACGACCTCCTCCACCTCATCACCTTCTTCACGGCCGGGCCGAAGGAGGCGCGGGCCTGGACGGTGGAGAAGGGCGCAAAGGCGCCGCAGGCGGCCGGAGTCATCCACACCGATTTCGAGCGCGGCTTCATCCGGGCCGAGACCATCGCCTATGAAGATTTCGTCCGCTTCGGCGGCGAGGCGGGGGCGAAGGAAGCGGGCAGGATGCGCTCGGAGGGCAAGGAATATGTCGTCCAGGACGGCGACGTGATGCTGTTCCGATTCAACGTGTGAGATGAACCTCTACACCCTGTTCCGCTCCCGCTTTCCCGCCGACCCGGAGGTGCCCTTCCTGATCAAGCCGGACGGGACGGAGCTCAGCTACTCGGCGATGGACTCGCTGACCGCAGCCCTCGCCGCACGGCTCGTCGAGCTCGGCGTGACGTCCGGCGACCGGGTGGCGGTCCAGGCCGAGAAGAGCGCCGAGGCGCTGCTCCTCTACCTTGCCACCCTCCGGACGGGGGCGGTCCACCTGCCTTTGAACCCCGCTTATACCGCCGCGGAGGTGCGCTATTTCCTCGAAGATGCGCAGCCGGCGCTGTTCGTCGGCGACCCTGAGCGCGGTGCGGGCGCGAAGCGCGCCGAGACGCTTGAGGCGCTGGAGGGGCGCGTGGAGGCCCGCTTCGAGGACGTGCCCCGCTCGCCGGACGACCTTGCGGCGATCCTCTACACGTCCGGAACGACCGGCCGCTCCAAGGGAGCGATGCTGACCCACTCCAACCTCGCCTCGAATGCGGAGACTCTTCGCGAGGCCTGGCGGTTCACGGCGCGGGACCGGCTGCTCCACGCCTTGCCGATCTTCCACACCCACGGCCTGTTCGTCGCCACCAACGTCACTCTGCTCGCGGGCGGCTCGATGCTCTTCCTGCCCGCCTTCGACCTCGGCGAGATCGTCCGGCTGCTGCCGAAGGCGACGGCGATGATGGGCGTTCCCACTCATTATACGCGGCTGCTGTCGAGTCCCGATTTCACTCGCGAGCGGGTGGAGCACATGCGCCTGTTCGTCTCCGGCTCGGCCCCCCTCTCGGCCGAGACCCACCGCGAGTTCGAGGCGCGCACAGGCCACCTCATCCTCGAACGCTACGGAATGACCGAGACCAACATGAACACGTCCAACCCTTATGAGGGGCCGCGGGTGCCGGGAAGCGTCGGCCCTCCCCTGCCTGGCGTCGAGATCAGGATCGCCGATCCCGCCACCGGCGCGGAGCGGCCGCGGGGCGAGGTCGGATCGATCGAGATTCGCGGCCCGAACGTCTGCAAGGGTTATTGGCGGATGCCGGACAAGACGGCCGAAGCGTTCCGCGAGGACGGCTTCTTCATCTCCGGCGACCTCGGCTTCGTCGACGGGGCCGGCTACGTCCGGATCGTCGGGCGCGAGAAGGACCTCGTCATCACCGGCGGGCTCAACGTCTATCCGGCGGAGGTGGAGGGCGCGATCGAGGCTATCCCCGGCGTCGCGGAATGCGCCGTGATCGGCGTTCCCCATCCCGATTTCGGCGAAGCCGTGGTCGCCCTTGTCATTGCGAAGGCGGGCGCGACCCTCGACGAGGACGCTGTCCGAGCCGCTCTCGCCGACCGTCTCGCCGCCTTCAAACGCCCCAAGCGGGTCGTGGTGGTCGACGCCCTGCCCCGCAACGCGATGGGTAAGGTGCAGAAGAACCTGCTCAGGGAGCGATACGATTCCCTCTTCAGCGGCCGGCCGTGAGATTGACGCCCGGGACCGGCAAGGTCAGCCGACGTGCTCTCGATAATAGATGTCGCCCTGCAGGACCTCGCAGGCGAAGCGGCCCTCCGGCGCCCGGATCCGGTTGAGGAAGGTGTGGACGTAGGGGAAGAAATGGACGTGGAGGTTGAGCGGGTATCTTGCCTCCCGCTCGCGCGGAACGACCAGGATCAGCCGCCGCCGAGCGATCCGCCTCAGATCGGCGAGGGCGGCGTCGAGGTCCGGGACATGCTCGAGGACATGCGTGCAGATGACGGTGTCGAACGACTTGTCGGCGAAGGGCAGCCGGCCCAGCCAGCCTTCGACGAAGCTCGAATTGGCGAGCCCGTTGCCGGAGGGCGGCGCCAGGTCCGCGCCGACCACGATCCTGCCGGGATGGGCCCGGGCGATCAGTCCGGCGAGATGGCCGCGCCCGCAGCCCGCGTCGAGGATGCTGTCGCCGGCGATCTCGGCCAGGATTCGGTCCAGACAGGCGCGGTTGAGGTCGCATTCGCCGTGGATCGGGGTAATCGCGGCGTAGAAAGAGGCATATTCCTCCGCGCTCATCGTCCGGACTCGCTCGCGGAAGGCGATGAAGCGGCGCGCGTCGCGGCCCCAGACCAGGTACATGACGGGCAGGAACAGCGGCGAATCCCGCACGGCCGGCGGAAGCAGATCCTCCAGCACGAAACGGACGGCGTTGACCCCCCTTCTGCCGATTTTCATGCTCGCCCCCGTCATTGCGAGCGAAGCGAAGCAATCCAGCGGCTCCGGCGCCCAAGTCTGGATTGCTTCGTCGCTACGCTCCTCGCAATGACGGTCAGCCCAGGGCCTTCCTCAGCAGGTCGTTGACCACGCCCGGATGGGCCTTGCCCTGCATCGCCTTCATCACCTGGCCGACGAAGAAGCCGAACAATTTGTCCTTGCCCCCCCTGAACTCCGCCACCTTGTCCGGGTTGGCGGCGAGCACATCGGCGATCGCCGCATCGATCGCGCCGGTGTCGCTGGTCTGCTTGAGGCCGCGCTCCTCGACGATCCGGGCGGGATCGCCGCCGGTCTCGAGCATGATCTCGAAGACCTGTTTGGCGAGCGTGCCCGAAAGGGTGCCATCGGCGGTGAGGCGGAGCAATTCGGCCGCCTGGACGGGGGTGACGGGGCTATCCTCAATGGTCCTGCCGAGTCGGTTCAAGGCTCCGAACAGGTCCGAGGTGACCCAGTTGCTCGCCCGCTGGGCATGCTGGTCGCCGAGCTTCTCGAGCAGAGCCTCGAACCAGCGGGCGGTTGTGACGTCGGCGGTCAACACGCTGGCATTGTAGGGCGACAGTCCGAGTGCGCCTTCGTAGCGCCGGCGCTTGGCGTCGGGGAGCTCGGGCAGGCTGGCCCGGCATTCCTCCAGGAAGCCATCGCTAAGCTCGACCGGGAGCAGATCCGGATCGGGGAAGTAGCGGTAATCGTGCGCCTCCTCCTTGGAGCGAAGGCTTCGGGTCTCGGCCTTGTCCGGGTCCCACAGTCGGGTCTCCTGAACGACGGCTCCGCCGGCCTCGAGCAGGTCCACCTGCCGGTTGGCCTCATATTCGATCGCGGCCATGATGAAGCGGACGGAATTGACGTTCTTGGTCTCGGTTCGGGTGCCGAGCGCCCCGCCCGGCCGGCGAACGCTGACGTTGACGTCGGCGCGCATCGAACCCTGCTCCATATTGCCGTCGCAGCTTCCGACGTAGCGCAGAATCGCTCTCAGCTTGCGGATGTAAGCCCCTGCTTCCTCCGGGCTTCTCATGTCCGGCTTGGAAACGATCTCCATCAGTGCGACGCCCGAGCGGTTGAGGTCGACATAGGAGAAGCTGGGATGCTGGTCGTGCATCAGCTTGCCCGCATCCTGTTCGAGATGGATCCGCTCGACCCCGATCCTCTTGGCGGTGGATTCGTCCTTGTCGTCGAGCAATATCTCGATCTCGCCCTCGCCGACGATCGGGTGGTAGAGCTGGCTGATCTGATAGCCCTGCGGCAGATCGGCGTAGAAGTAATTCTTGCGGTCGAAGCGGGACCAGGGGTTGATCTTCGCCTCCAGCGCCATTCCGGTCCGCACCGCCTGGCGGATGCACTCGCGGTTGGGCACCGGAAGCATCCCCGGCATCGCCGCGTCGACCAGGCTCACCTGCGTGTTGGGCTCGGCACCGAACTCCGTCGCAGCGCCCGAGAACAGCTTCGAAGCAGTCGCAGTGATCTGCGCGTGGACCTCGAGCCCGATCACCACCTCCCATTCGCCGTTGGCGCCGTGGATTCGATAATCAGACATGGGCTGCCTCCACCGTCATTGCGAGCGAAGCGAAGCAATCCAGAGCAGGCTCCGAGGCCCGCTGGATTGCCGCGTCGCTTCGCTCCTCGCAATGACGGAACCGGCTCACCACCAGGCCTCCGGTCGTGCGTTGAAGCCCGCCCGTTCCTCCAGGGCCAAAGCGGCGTTGAGGACGCCCTGCTCATCGAGCGCCCTTCCGACCAGCTGCAGGCCCAGCGGAAGGCCCTCGTCGTTGAGGCCTGCGGGGACCGAGATTGCGGGCAGACCGGCGAGGCTGGCGGGGACGGCGAAGACGTCGTTCAGATACATGGCGATCGGATCGGTGCTCTTCTCGCCCAGCGCGAAGGCGGCCGAAGGGGCGGTGGGGGTCAGGAGAAGGTCGCACTCGCTCCAGACACGCTCGAAGTCGCGGGCGATCAGCGCCCTCACCTTCTGGGCGCGGTTGAAATAGGCGTCGTAGAAGCCGGCCGAGAGGACGTAGGTGCCGATCATGATCCGGCGCTTGACCTCGGCTCCGAAGCCGGCGGCCCGGGTCGCCTCGTACATGTCGGTGAGGTTGCCGTTCTCCGGCGCCTCGCGGAGGCCGTAGCGGACTCCGTCGTAGCGGGCGAGGTTGGACGAGGCCTCGGCCGGGGCGATGATGTAATAGGTCGGAAGAGCGTATTTCGTGTGCGGCAGCGAGACTTCGACGATCTCGGCGCCCGCGTCGCGCATCAGCTCGATTCCGCGCTCCCAGACCCGGTCGATCTCGGCGGGGACCCCCTCGATCCGATATTCCCTGGGGATGCCGATGCGCTTGCCGCGGACGTCGCTGCTCAGCGCCGCCTCCCAGTTCGGCACCGGCAGGTCGAGCGAGGTCGAATCCTTCGGGTCGAAGCCGGCCATGGCTTCCAGAAGTACCGCGCAGTCGCGCACGTCGCGCGCCATCGGCCCGGCCTGGTCGAGGCTGGAGGCGAAGGCGACGACTCCCCAGCGCGAGCAGCGGCCGTAGGTCGGCTTGATCCCGGTGATCCCGACCAAGGCGGCGGGCTGGCGGATCGAGCCGCCCGTGTCCGTGCCGGTAACTCCGGGGGCGAGCCGAGCCGCGACCGCCGCCGCCGAGCCGCCCGAGCTTCCGCCGGGGGTGAGCGCGGCATTGCCGCCGTCGCTGCGCCGCCAGGGCGAGAGGACCGGCCCCCAGGCGCTGGTCTCGTTGGAGGAGCCCATCGCGAACTCGTCCATGTTCAATTTGCCCAGCATTCCGGCGCCGGCGGCGAAGAGGTTGGCGCTGACGGTGGATTCGTAGCGGGGCTTGAAGCCGTCGAGAATGCGGCTGCCGGCGGTGGTGGCGACGCCCTCGGTGGCGAACAGGTCCTTGATCCCGAGCGGCACTCCGGAGAGGGGCTTCAGCTCGCCCGAGGCGCGGGCGGAGTCGGCGGCGTCGGCCGCGGCCAAGGCGTGGTCCGGGGTCTCGGCGGTGAAGGCGTTGAGCGCCCTGCCCTTCTCGACCGCGTCGCTGAACGCCCGAGCGACCTCTCGGGCGGAAAAGGCGCCGTCGCGCACGCCGTCGCGGATCGCGGCGATGCCGAGGTCGGTGAGGCCGGTCACTCGATCACCTTGGGCACCGCGAAGAAGCCGTGCTCCGCGGCCGGAGCATTGGCGAGGACGTCGTCGCGCCTGCCGCCGTCGGTGACGATATCGTCGCGAAGTCGAAGCCTGTTGGGGATGACCGCGGTCATCGGCTCGACGCCCTCGACGTCGACCTCCTGGAGCTGCTCGACCCAGCCGAGCATGTTGGTCAGCTCCGGCGCGAGCGCCTCGACCTCGGCGTCTGAGACGGCGATCCGGGCTAGCTTCGCGATGTGGCGGACGGTGGCGGCGTCGACGGACATGGCGCGCGCGCTAGCATCCACGCTGCAACGCGGCAAGGCGGGCCTATTCGAACGGATCCCCCACCGGCTGCCCGTCGACGAACAGCTGCTGCCTTTCGACCTTCCGGACTTCGACGCGCCCTTCGCCGGAGTCGGCCGGGGCGGTGCGGGGCACCCGGAAGGCCGCCGCCGGGAGCCGCTGCACCCAGGTGCCGTCCGGACGCAAGTCGAAGATGTGATAGCAATTGCCGCAGCCGGGTCGGAGCAGGACCGCCCGCTTCGGCTCGACGAAGACCAGGCGGCACGGGTCGTCGCCGCATTGGTTGGTGCGGCGCAGAAGGTCCGCCAGCGGGGCCGGCACGGAGGCGCCGCCTTCGACCCGGAGCCGAAGCGGCGTCTGTCCGGAGACCCCGGGCGCCGGCGGCTGCGGCGCCACCGCCCAGCGGTCCGATGCGCGCAACGCCTCGCGGGCGCGCTGCCGGACGACGAGGTTCGGGCTGGCGGCAAGCCGCTCCAGCGCCCGTCGTCCCGACCGGCCGTAATCGAAGCGCATCGCCGCCCAGTCGAACTGGTCCGGGGCGACCCTGCCCGACTCCAGCCGGGCGATCTGGTCGCGGGTCGAGATGGCGCCGAAGCTGACGATCGGGAGGGCGAGGAACAAGGCCAGGAGGCACAGACCCGCGGCGAGCCGGACGTTGGCGCTGCGCTGGGCCTCCGGCCAGCCGGCGCGGCGGCGCACCAGCGCGTAGAGGTAAGCCAGGGCGAACGCCGCGGCGGCAAGCACGAAGACGCAGGCCGACATCCGGTCCGGAGTCAGGCCATATTGTCCTATGCGCTTGCCGGTCGAGACGGCGGCGACGAGGGCGAGCGGAAGCATCACCGCCGCCAGGGCGATCGCCGCCCAGCGCAGCAGCGGCGAACGCGCCTCCTCGTCGGCACCGTTGCCGACGACGGCGTTGACGAGGACGATGGCTCCAAGGATGCAGACGAGCAGGATCGGGGTCGTCGACTTGGTCTGGCTCCAAAGCGGCTCGAGGCCGGTGAAGAGCAAAGCGGCGACGAACAGGACCAGACCGAGGGCGAGGACCGGGGCCAGTACCGAGAGGATCGCCCGGACCACCTTCTGGAGCAGATGGAGGACGTTGTCGCGGTCGCGCAGCAGCCCGACCGCGCCGCCAAGCGCCGCTCCGACGAGCATGGTCGGGAACCAGCCCTCCTCGAGCAGGTCGCGGATCAGGTCGATCCCGATCAGCCGGAACAGCTCGGAGAGCAGGAAGGTGAGCAGGAGAGTCGCGCCCACGAAGGCCCAGGCGGCGCACCACAGGATGAGGTTGGTCCAGGCGTTGGAATGGGCGGCACGGACGGGGAAGCGCCGGCCGCCGGAATCCCGGATAGCCTGGAAGAGCGGCACGGCGAAGGCGATTGCGACCAGCGACGCGAAGAACTGCCAGCCTTCACCCGCGCCCCATTGCTCGGGCGAGCCGTTCCACCAGCCGACCAGTGCGACGACCGACCCCGCGGCCGCTCCGAACATCGCCGACCAGCGCCAGCGCAGCCGCTCGAGCGAGAAAGCGAAGACGAGAGCGCCGGCCGCGACGAAGCTGGCGCCTGCCATCCTCAGCGGCTCGTCGGCAGCCCGGGAGCCGTCCATCCCCTGGGTGAGGAAGTGGACGATCAGACCGCAGGCGGCGCCGAGGGCGAGCAGGATCAGCGCCCGCAGCGGCCAGGGCCCGTGATCGACCGGTTCCGCCTCGTTCATTTCGTTCCTCCGTCGCAGCGTCCCTCGTAGCGCTTGCAATCGAATCTACCATCCGCTTGTGCAGCGATGATGCAGGCGGGGAGGATTTGATGCTGGCGCGGCGGTTCCTGTGGGTGGTGGCGGGACTGACCATGCTCGTCATGGCCGCGGCGCTCCTCTACCGGCTGTTCGGTGCGGAGCTGATGCGCTTCACCATGGTGCCGACCGCGGCCTTCGAAGGGGGGCCCCCGCCGGCTCCCAGCGCCTATGCCGACAAGCGGTTGTGGATCGCCCGGCCGGACCTTCAGGAGAGCCCGGGACTGTGGATGCCTTCGGGCCTGACCCGCGAAGGAGCACCGAAGGCTTCTCTCTTCTTCATCCACCCCACCTCCTACCTGCAGACCTCGCACTGGAACGCGCCCCTCGACGACCGGGAATCGCAGTGGCGGGCGCGGCTGTTCGTCCAGAGCCAGGCGAGCGTCTTCAACGGCGTCGCCGAGGTGTGGGCGCCGAAATACCGGCAGGCGACGTTCGGCGCCTTCCTCACCACCAAGGCCGAAGCGCAAAAGGCGCTCGACTTCGCCTATCGCGACGTCGCCGCGGCCTTTGACGATTTCCTGAGCCAGGTGCCGAAGGGCCGGCCGATCATCCTCGCCGGCCACAGCCAGGGCAGCCTCCACCTCATGCGCCTGCTCGCCGAGCGCATCGCCGGCAAGCCCGAGGCGAAAAGGGTTGTCGCGGCCTACGTGATCGGCTGGCCGGTCTCGATCCCCGCCGACCTGCCCTCGCTCGGCCTTCCCGCCTGCGAGCGGCGCGAGCAGGCGCGCTGCGTGGTGAGCTGGCAGAGCTTCGCCGAGCCCGCCGATCCCAAGCAGATCACCGGCGTCTACGACGAATCGGTGGGCCCCACGGGCATATCCCGGGCCGGCTCGCCGATGCTGTGCACCAACCCGCTGACCGGAGCGCCCGGAGGCGAGGCGCCGGCGGCGGCCAATCTCGGCACCCTGGTCCCCAACGAGACTCTGACCGAGGGAAGCCTGAAGGCGCCCGGGGTGGCGGCGCGGTGCGACGCGCGCGGCTTCCTTCTGATCGGCGAGGACGCACCGGACCTCGGCCCCTACGTGCTTCCCGGAAACAATTACCACGTCTACGATTACGCGCTCTTCTGGTCGAACCTGCGCGCCGACGCGGCGGCGCGGGTGGCGGCCTTTTCACGGAAGGCCGACCGCGTTACCGCTCATCCTGAGTAGCCGCTGAGCGAAGTCGAAGCGGCGTATCGAAGGACAGTCCTCCGATACGGGCCCTCGCCAGGCTCGGTCCCTACTCAGGATGAGCGGGGAACGATGATCACCGACCGAGCCGCCGACTATCGCGAAGCCCTGCCCGAAGGCGGGCGCCTGCTCGGCCTCGACGTTGGCACCAGGACGATCGGCCTCGCCCTGTGCGACGCCGGCTGGACGATCGCCACCTCGGCCGAGATCCTCCGGCGCGGCAAGTTCGCCAAGGATCTGGAGAAGCTTCGGGCTCTGGCCGAGGGGCAGCGGGTCACCGGCCTGGTCCTCGGCCTTCCGCTCAGCCTCGACGGCAGCGACTCGCCGCGCACCCAGTCGGTCCGGGCCTTCGCCCGCAACCTCGAGCCGCTGGGCCTGCCGATCCTGCTGTGGGACGAGCGCTGGTCCACCCAGGCGGTGACCCGCACCCTGCTCGACGCCGACGCCAGCCGGGCGCGCCGAGCCGAGCTGGTCGACAAGATGGCCGCCGCCTACATCCTCCAGGGCGCGATCGACGCCCTCACGATGGGTTAGCCGCCGATCCGGGCGAGCGCCTCGCGCATCGCGCCCCGGAATTCGGGGCGGTCGTAAATGTCGTTGTGGCCGGCGCCCGCGATGGTCCTGTCGTAGACGAGGCGGCCGGCGGCGCGGCGGAGGCCCTCGGTGCGGGGAGGCGGGATCAGGGTGTCGCGGGCGCCGGCGATGATCGCGACCGGCACCCGGGAGCCGCCCAGCCACTCGGCGGGCTTCATCTCGTGGCGGAACAGCCAGCGCACGGGGAGCCAGGGATAATGGCCGGCCGCCACCTTCTTCATCGAATCGAACGGAGTGACGAGGATGAGACCGTCTATGGGCCGCCGCGGCGCAAGGCCGGCGGCGACGCCGCTGCCGACGCTGAAGCCGATCGCGACGGTGCGTGCGGGGCGGAGGCGGCCGACGGCGAGGTCGTAGGCCAGGGGGGCGTCCTCGAGCAATGCGGCGGCGCTCGGGGACCCGGTCGAGGGGCGGTAGCCGCGATAGTGGAAGGCGACCACGTCCGCTTCGGGAAAGATGCCGTGCAGATAGGCGGCTGCGGCTTCGGCGTTCCAGGCATTGCCGCCGAAGCCGAGGATAAGGGTGCCCGAAGGCCTCGGGGCCGAAGGCTTGATATGGACTCCGTGGAGGCGATGGCCGTCTTCGGAGTCGAAGCTTAGGCGCTCGGCTCCTGGAGGAAGCGGCCCTGCCCCGCGGACGGCGCCCGCGGGAAACAGCAGGCGCGACTGGAAAGCGAAGATCAGGACGAGCAGCGCGGCGTAGACGAGGACCGGAATGAGGAGGAGCTTCCACATATCGCGTCCCCCTAGCGAGCGCAGGCCTCCGTCAGCGCCGGCTCGATCGCGTCGAGGGTGAAGGGCTTGGAGAGGACCGGCACTCCGGCATGCTCGGGGGGCGGCGGCTCGATATGGCCTCCGGTGGCGAGGATGTAGGGCACGCCCTGGGCGGCGAGCCGGTCCGCGACCGGCCAGACCCGCTCGCCGTTCAAATTGACGTCGATGATGGCGATGTCGAAGCCGCCCTGGCCGACCCGATCGAGCGCGTCGGCGACGGTCTCGCAGGTCCCCGCGACCGTATGGCCGAGCGAGTCGAGGAAATCCTCAAGCATCATCGCGATCAGGGGCTCGTCT
>DATHBY010000168.1:0-1665 GCA_035295885.1 Allosphingosinicella sp. | reverse complement strand
GGGATCGAGAAAAAGGTGGACCCCGGATCAAGTCCGGGGTGACGATTCTGCTTCAGCAGGACAAAGTCTGGAGCAGGGCACGGATCGGCCCGAGGTCGTAGCCCGCGGCCGCCGCCGCCGCGACGCTCTCCTCCGCCGGCGTGCCTTTCGCCGCCCGAGCCAGCGCCCAGAGGAACACGGAGCGGGTGCCCGAGCGGCAGAAAGCGAGCACGGGGCCCTGCTCCAGCGCCTCCGCCATCGCCTCCACCTGCTCGGGCGGGATGACCCCGGCAATGGGGATGTGGCGATAGTTGAGGCCCGCATCCCGTGCCGCGGCCTCGATCTCGGAGGAGCAGGGCTGGCCGGGCTCCTCGCCGTCCGGTCGGTTGTTGACGATCAGGCGGATGCCCGAAGCGGCGGCTTCATCCATGTCGCCGGCCGTGACCTGCCGGACGGCAACGAAGGTTGTTTCATCCAGCCTGCGCATTGCAGCCTCTCCCTCGCTCCCGCGTTCGCGGGGATGGCGGTCAAGCAAAGCCCCGCACCACTTCCACGAACGACTCGCCGTAGCGCTCGAGCTTGGCCTGTCCCACCCCCGACACCCGAGACAAGGCGTGGAGAGTCTCCGGCTTCAGCTCCGCCATCTCGCGAAGCGTGCTGTCGTGGAAGATGACGTAGGGCGGCACCCCCGCCTCCCTGGCGAGGTCGCGGCGGCGGGCGCGGAGCGCCTCGAAGAGGGGATCGTGCGGCAAGTCGGCCCCGGACCGGTCGCGCCGCTTGCGCGCCGCCCGGGCCGGCGGAAGCACGAGCTCGAGCTTCTCCTCGCCGCGAAGGATCGGCTTGGCGGCGGGGCCGAAGCTGAGGCCGCCATAAGGGTCGGCTCGAAGCGCGTCGCGGGCGAGCAGCGCGCGAGCGACCGGCTTCATCAGCGCAAGCTCCTCCTCGCCGGCGATTCCGAAGACCGAGACGCGGTCGTGGCCGAAGCTCCTCACCTTCTCCGTATCGCGGCCCGCGAGCACGTCGACGAGATGCTGGATTCCAAAGCGCATCTCGGTCCGGAAGGCAGCGGAGAGCAATTTCCTCGCTGCCTCGGTGGCGTCGACGGTGACCGGCGGCGTAAGGCAATTGTCGCAATTGCCGCAGCGCTCTGACGGCGACTCGCCGAAGTGACGCAAAAGCAGGGCCCGCCGGCAGCCGGCGGTCTCGACCATCGCCGCCAGAGCGTTGAGGCGGTGCCGCTCCCCCGGCCGCCGGGCTTCCGGCACCTCCGTCTCGAGCCGCTGCCGCGCCCGGGCGAAATCCTCAGCGCCCCAGAACAGCCAGGCCTCGGCCGGGTCGCCGTCGCGCCCGGCCCCGCCGGTCTCCTGGTAGAAGGCCTCGATCGACTTGGGCAGGCCGGCATGGGCGACGAAGCGCACGTCCGGCTTGTCGATGCCCATCCCGAAGGCGATGGTCGCGACCATCACCATGTCCTCGGACGAGACGAAGGCCTGCTGGTTCGCCGCCCGAACCCGGGGATCGAGCCCCGCATGATAGGGCAGCACCTTGCGTCCGCCCTCGGCGAGCTGGACGGCGAGCTTCTCCGTCTTGTCGCGACTCGTGGCGTAGACGATTCCCGGCCCCGGCTGCTCGACGAGCAGCGCCTTGAGCTGGGCGCCGACCCCGTCGCGGGGCCGGACGTGGTAG
>DATHBY010000167.1:0-5084 GCA_035295885.1 Allosphingosinicella sp. | reverse complement strand
GATGGGGAGGATTAAGTGTACATCGAGCTTCAGGCCCTCACCCATTTCTCCTTCCTGCGCGGAGTCTCCAGCGCCGAGGAGATGTTCGCCGCCGCCGCCCTGCTCGGTTACCCCGCGCTGGGCATCGCCGATCGCAACACCGTGGGCGGTCTCGTCAAGGCGCTCAGAGCGGCCGACGAGACCGGAGTCCGCCTCATCGCCGGCTGCCGGCTCGACCTGATGGACGGCACCGGACTCCTGGTCTGGCCGGAGGATCGTGCCGGCTGGTCCCGGCTCACCCGCCTGCTCACAGCGGGCAAGAGCCGGATCGACCGAAGCAAGGGCGAGAAGGGGCAATGCTTCCTCCACTGGGAGGACGTCGCCGCCTGGAACGGCGGCCTGGTCGCGGCTCTGATGCCCGGCGAGGCCGACTCCGTCACCGAAATCGCGCTCACCCAGATGGCCGACATCTTCGGGGACCGGGCCCATCTCGCCCTCACCCATCGCCGCCGTCCCGGCGATTCGGCGCGGCTCCACGCGCTCGACGCGATGGCCCGCCGCTTCGGAGTGCGCGCGCTCGCCACCGGCGACGTGCTCTACGATTCGCCGGACAGGCGAATGCTCCAGGACGTGGTCACTGCGATCCGCCACAAATGCACGATCGACGATCTCGGCTTCCGCCGCGAGCGCTTCGCCGACCGTCACCTCAAAGGCCCCGAGGAGATGGAGCGCCGCTTCGCGGACCTGCCCGACGCCGTCCGGGCCTCCGCCGACATCGCGCAGCGCTGTACCTTCTCGCTTCGCGAGCTGAGCTACCAATATCCCGACGAGATCGTGATGTCGGGCCGCTCGCCGCAGGAGGCGCTGGAGCGGCTGACCCGGGCCGCGCTCGCCGCCAAATATCCGGAAGGGCCGCCGAAGAGCCATGTCGATCTGCTCGAAAAGGAGCTGAAGCTCGTCGAGAAGCTCGAATATGCGCCCTACTTCCTCACCGTGAACTCGGTCGTCCAGTTCGCCCGGAGCCAGGAGATACTCTGCCAGGGGCGCGGCTCGGCCGCCAATTCGATGATCTGCTTCGTGCTCGGGATCACCTCGATCGATCCGGTCAAGCACACTCTCCTTTTCGAGCGATTCATATCGGAAAGCCGGAACGAGCCGCCCGACATCGACGTCGATTTCGAGCATGAGCGGCGCGAGGAAGTGATCCAGTGGATCTACGAGCATTACGGCCACTCCCACGCCGCCCTGGCCGCGGTGGTCAGCCGCTACCGAACCCGCGGCGCGGTGCGCGAGGTCGGCAAGGCGCTCGGCCTTCCGGAGGACCTGACCGCAATGCTCTCGGGCCAGGTCTGGGGCTGGTCGGAGGAAGGGGTCCCCGAGCGCCATGTCGAGGAGCTCGGCCTCGACCTCGATGACCCCCGCCTCGCCCTGACCCTGGAGCTCACCCGGCAATTGGTGGGCACCCCGAGGCACCTTTCGCAACATCCCGGCGGCTTCGTCCTCACCCGCGACCGGCTCGACGATCTCGTGCCCATCGAGCCGGCGGCGATGGCCGACCGCCGGGTCATCGAATGGGAGAAGGACGATCTCGAAGAGCTGAAGATCATGAAGCTCGACGTGCTCGGCCTCGGGATGCTCGGCTGCATGCGCCGGGCCTTCGACCTTCTGCGCGCGCATAAGGGGATCGACATGAACCTGTGGTCGGACGTCCTTCAGGAGGACGATCCCGCCGTCTTCGCGATGATCCGGAAGGCCGACACGATCGGCACCTTCCAGATCGAGAGCCGGGCGCAGATGTCGATGCTTCCGCGCCTCAGGCCCAAGGAATTCTACGACATCGTCATCCAGGTCGCGATCGTCCGTCCCGGCCCGATCCAGGGCGACATGGTCCACCCCTATCTTCGCCGCCGCGAGGGCAAGGAGAAGGTCGAATATCCCTCGAAGGAGCTCGAGGCGGTGCTCGGCAAGACGCTGGGAGTGCCGCTCTTCCAGGAGCAGGCGATGAACGTCGCCATCGTCGGCGCCGGCTTCTCCCCGTCCGATGCCGACCGGCTGCGCCGCTCGATGGCGACCTTCAAGTCAACCGGCGGGGTCAGCCGCTTCCAGGACCAGATGATCGAAGGCATGGTCGAGCGCGGCTACACCCGCGACTTCGCCGAGCGCACCTTCAGGCAGATCGAGGGCTTCGGAAGCTACGGCTTCCCCGAAAGCCACGCGGCCAGCTTCGCCAAGATCGCCTACGCCTCGAGCTGGATGAAGTGCCATCATCCGGACGTCTTCTGCGCCGCGATCCTCAACGCCCAGCCGATGGGCTTCTACCAGCCCGCCCAGCTGGTGAGGGACGCCCGGGAGCATGGCGTGGAAGTGCGCCCGGTGTGCATCAACGCGAGCCGGTGGGACTGCACTCTGGAGGAGAGGGAGGGGGTCCTTCGATACGCCGGTTCGACAGGCTCACCGGCTACTCAGGATGAGCGAATCAGCTCAGACCCGCTCATCCTGAGTAGGGACCGAGCTTGCCGAGGGCCCGTATCGAAGGACCCCCTTCTCCCCCTCCGACTCGGCCTTCGAATGGTCCGGGGTCTCTCCAACCTCCACGCCGCCCGGATCCTCGCCGCCCGAGCCGATGCCCCCTTCGCCTCGATCGAGGACGTCTGGCGCCGCTCCGGAGTGCCGGCGGCGGCGCTCGAGAAGCTCGCCGACGCCGACGCTTTCGCCTCATTGGGCCTCGACCGCCGCCAGGCCCTGTGGCGGGTGCGCGGGCTCGGCGAGGCGCCCTTGCCCCTGTTCGCAGCCGCGGACTCGCTCGGCTCCGAGCCGGAAGTCTCCCTGACTCCGCTCACCGGCGGCCGCGAGGTGGTCGAGGATTACCGCACCGTCCAGCTGTCGCTGCGCGAGCATCCGCTCGCCTTTTTGCGCGGCGAGCTGGGGCCGAAGGTGACGACCTGCGCGGGCCTTGCCCGGCTCGGGAACGGCGCCCGGGTCGAAGTGGCCGGCCTCGTCCTCATCCGCCAGCGGCCGGGCAAGGGCAACGTCACCTTCATCACCCTCGAGGACGAGACCGGGATCGCCAACGTCATATTGTGGCAGCGCAAGTTCGAGGAGCAGCGCCGGATCGTGATGAGCTCCGCGATGCTCGGGGTGAAGGGCGTCATGCAGAAGGAGGGCGAGGTGATCCACATCGTCGCCGACCGGCTCGAGGATTTGACGCCTCTATTGCACCGGGTCGGAGCGATGGACGCGCCTGCGGGCGCGGGCGCCGCGCCGGTGATCAAGGTGAAGTCGAGGGATTTCCATTAGTCCTCCCCATGCGGAGCATGGGGAGGGGGACCATGTGAAACATGGTGGAGGGGTAATTGCCGCAGATTAAGAGGATCGGGCGCAAGACGCAGAAGCTTGCGCCTTCACCCCTCCACCACCCTACGGGTGGTCCCCCTCCCCATCCCCGATGGGGAGGATAGCTAGAGTTTGTCCTGTTGTGATGGAAGCGAGGCATTCGTCATTCCGGACTTGATCCGGCATCCACCTTCTTCCTCCACCGGGGTTGAGAAAAGGTGGACCCCGGATCAAGTCCGGGGTGACGATTCTGCTTCGGCAGGACAAAGTCTAGAACTTCTGCTGCCTCTCGTAGAGGCTCTTGTAATGCTGGATGCGGGTGACCCGAAGGCCGGGCATTCCCGAGCGGTCGACCGCGCGCTGCCAGGACGCGAACTCCTCCAGGCTGAGCGTGTAGCGCTCGCAGGCTTCGTCGACGGTGAGCAGCCCGCCGTTGACGGCCGCCACCACCTCGGCCTTGCGGCGCACCACCCAGCGCGTCGTGGAGGGCGGCGGCAGCGAATCGAGCGTCAGCGGCTCCCCCAAAGGGCCGATGACCTGGGCCGGGCGAGGCGCCCGGGTCTCGATCGTGTCATATTCAAGGACATTCACAGTCATTAATCTCCTGCCTCCCTTCAGTCGGCCTTAGCGGCCGGCCTTGAAGGAAGGCTGAAATCCCAAGGTAAACGCGGCGGTCATTTCAGTTGACGGCTCCTTGCCGCGCAAAATCCGGATTGAAGCAGCCCCGCTGCGCCGCCACCGCCTCGCGCCACGAGGGGCCGGCGAGGAGTATTTCGGCAATCGGATCCGCCACCCGCTCCGCGGGCGCCGAATCCGCCGCCCGCGCCCACGCTCCCGGCCCCGCCTCGCGCTGCGAGCGCAAGGTGGCGACGAGCATGCCGAAATCCAGGCTGGCGGGCGTTCGGCTCGCGAACCTTTGTTCGGCCCGGCGGAAAAAGCTCAGGTCCATGCCGCCCTTCTAGCGGGCAGGGTCTAAGACGCGGTTAAAGCCGCCTTAGGACAGGCTTTACCGGGGTTAACCGCGCCGAGATCGAGGCAGGCACTCACTTCCCTTCATTCCCGCGAAAGCGGCAATCCATTCGGACTCAGCATCGATTGGCGGCCTTCGCGGGAATGACGGAGCCGCTGGGCTTTCCCGGCCTTCCTCCCTATGTAGCGGCCGCCATGATCGCCGATTTCCAGCTCGACCGGCCCGCTTGCGAAGCGAGGATCGTCGTCGCCATGTCCGGCGGTGTCGACAGCTCGGTCGTCGCCGCCCTGGCCGCGCGCACCGGGGCCGAGGTCATCGGAATCACCCTTCAGCTCTACGACCATGGCGAGGCGATCGGCCGTTCGAAGACCTGCTGTGCCGGGCGCGACATATACGATGCTCGAACGGTCGCCGAGCGGCTCGGAATCGCGCACTACGTCTTCGACTACGAGACCCGCTTCCGCGACAGCGTCATCACACGCTTCGCCGACGAATATGCCAATGGCCGCACGCCCATCCCCTGCGTGTCTTGCAACCAGAGCGTCAAGTTCACCGATCTGCTCGCCCTCGCCCGCGACCTCGGCGCCGACTGCCTCGCCACCGGCCATTATGTCCGCCGCCTGGAAGGGCCGGACGGGCCGGAGCTCCACCGCGCCGCCGATCCGGCGCGCGACCAGAGCTATTTCCTGTTCGCGACGACGCCGGCGCAACTCGATTATCTCCGCTTCCCGCTCGGCGGGCTGCCCAAGAGCGAGGTGCGCGCCCAGGCGGCGCGGTTCGGGCTGGCGGTCGCCGCGAAGCC
>DATHBY010000166.1:0-3934 GCA_035295885.1 Allosphingosinicella sp. | reverse complement strand
CGGCTCCAGGATCCGGGCCCCGATCCCGCGCTTCCCGGCGACCGCTCCGCCCTTTTCCTCGTCCGGGACGTGGTCTACCGGCCGAGACGAAGCCTCGAGATCGAGGCTGTGCGCGAGTTCGATCCGGCCGCCCTGCCGGCCGACACGGCGCCCTGGACCGCCGGCATAATGGAGCGGTGGGACGGCCTCAGACGGCCGGACCCGCCTGCTGGCGGGTGAGGCAATCGGCCAGGCAGGTGAAGGGCAGCCGTCGCTCGAACGAGATTCCGGCACGCCCGTCGCGGCACCACAGGACCTTTCCGGTGATCGGGGGCATTCCTGGGACGATCACGCGCGCCTCGCGGCCGACATAATCCGGATCGGCCAGTTCCACCTTGATCCCGCCTTCCGAAACGTCCCTTGCGCGCGCGGTGATGCAGGTTTCCCCGAGGCGAAGGACGACGTCGGCACAAATCTCGAGGCGGGGCGCCCGGTAGGGATGGGAGCGGTCCCGCGCCGCCAGAGTCTCGCGGATGGAGTCGCGATCCTCGAACTCCAGGCCGGCCAGGTCGCCCGACGCCCATTCCACCCGCGCGGCGAAGCGGTGATGGGAATTGACCTCCAGCTCCAGCGGCGCGTCCTCGTCCAAGCCTCCGGGCGTCCTGACGATCGCTCCGCTCTCCGCCAGGGCCAGGATCTCGACCTGCGTGCGGGTGCCGTCACCGATCAGGGTGGCGAGCCTGAAGAAGAACAGGCTCCGAGGCTCCGCCCAGATCGGCGCCTGGGGACGGGCTTCGTCCGCCTGATCCGCGCCTGCCTGCGGCGATCGCACCGACACGTCCATTCTCGCCTCCGCTGTCATGGCCGCATTGATGCGGTTGCGGCTGCTCACGGACGATGAACGGCCGTGGCGAACGCGGCGGTAACCATTGCTCCCCGGGCGAAGGCCCGGGCGCGGACTCCTCAGGCTCCCCGTGCCGAATGCGGATACGCTATAGCCTAGGCGCGCTCGGGCTTGCCCTTGCGCTTGGTCGAGGCGAGCTCCTCGAGCTGCTTCTCGCTCATCGAGGAAGCCATCTGCTTCGACGCGCCCCGGAGCTTGCTCTTGGGCGTGTCGCCGCGCTTGGCCGACAAGGCCGCGCCGGCGGCCTTTTGCTGCGCTTTCGATTTGGCAGGCATGGTTTGTCTCCCTAAGGCGATCGCGATGGAACGGGTTTGGTGCACGGCGGGTTCCTCGCCGCCGACGCCACCGAAGGAGAGACGAACGGCATGGACGAGATCGAGTGGTGGGAGTTCGACACCGCCAAAGAGATGGCGGCGCAGGCGGCGGGGGACATCGGCTTCGTCATCGGGAGCGCCATCGAGGCCCATAAGGGCGCTCGCCTCGCTTTGCCCGGCGGCTCGGCCTCGGATCTCATCTTCTCCCAGCTCGCCAAATCCTCGGCGATCGACTGGTCGAAGGTGACGATCATGCCGACCGACGACCGGCTGGTCGCTCTCGGAGACTCGCTCAGCAACTACCGCAAGCTCGAAGGCTGGTTCGCCGCGAAGGGCGCCAGCCTCGTCTCGCTGGTCGACGAAGCGGCGCTCGGCGACCGCCAGGAGGCCGGACGGCTCGCCGATGCCCGGCTGTCGCTGGTCGGCTGGCCGCTCGATCTCGCCTGCCTTGGGGTCGGCGCGGACGGCCATACCGCCGGCATCTTCCCGGGGCCCGATCTCGAGCGCGCCGTCGCCGGCCCGCGCGAGCGACGCGCCATCGGTGTTCGGCCCGATCCGATGCCGGAGGATGCGCCGGTCGACCGGGTCACCCTGACCGCCCCCGCGCTCACCTCGGCCCGGGCGATCATGATCGTCGTTGCCGGCGCGGAGAAGCGCAGGGTCCTCGAACAGGCGATCAGGGAAGGCCCGCTCTCCTCCGCCCCGATCGGCCGGGTCCTCGCCGCGGTCGACGCCCCAATCGACATCTTCTGGAGCGCCGAGGGGTAACGTCCTTCGATACGCGTCTTCGTCAAGCTCAGCCGCTACCCAGGATGAGCGCCTGGGCGTTTTTGCGCTCATGCCGAGTAGGCATTGAGCGAAGTCGAAATGCCGTATCGAAGCACAAGCTCAGGGCGAACGGCGTTAGAACAGCTCCTCCAGCCCCAGCGTCCCGAGCAGCGCCGCCCTCGCTCCCTCCATCCGGGTCCACAGCGCAGGCTCGAGCAGGTCCTCGGGCTCGATCCGCTCCGGCCATTCGGCGTCGACCACCGCCGCGAGGCGGCCGAGCTTCGCCTCGTCGGCCATGAAGCGCGGGTCCACCGCCTCCGGCTCGGCCACCACCCTCAGTCTCAGGCAGGCGGGGCCGCCGCCATTGGCCATGGACTGGCGGACGTCGACGACGAACAGATCGCGGATCGGGCCGTTGCCGGCGATCATCGCCTGAAGCCAGGTCCAGACGCTCGGGGTCTCGCGCGCTTCCTCCGGGAGGATCAACGCCATTCCGCCGGCGGGCAGGGTGACCAGCTGGGCGTTGAACAGGTAGCTCCTGATCGCGTCCTCGAGGCTGATCGCGCTCGCCGGAACCTCGACGATCTCCACCTCGGGCAGGAGCCGCCTCAGCTCGGCGTAGAAGCTCGGACGGTCCTCGAACGCCTGCTCGTGGGCTAAGAGGACGTTCTCGTTGGCGACGGCGACGACGTCGTTGTGGAAGGCGCCGGCGGCGATCGCCTCCTCCGCCTGGGCGACGAACAGGGCGCGCTCCGGATCGAGGCCGTGGAGCCGGGCGATCGCCCGGCTCGCCTCGTCATGCTGGCGGACCGGGAAGGCTCCGCCGCGAAGGCCGTAGACGAAGACCTCGACCCCCGGCTCGCCGTGGGCGGCGGCGAGGCGCATGTGGTTGGCAGCGCCCTCGTCGCCGAAGGTGCCCGGCACGGGCGGGTGGACGCCGAAATGCGCCTCGTCGGCGAAGGCGAGGCTGAGCTGGGCCAGAGTCTCGGGCCATTCGTGGCTTCGGTGAGCCATGGTGCGCAGGTTGGCGACGGTGAGGTGGCAGCGGCAGTCGGCGGTGTCGGGGGCGGGGGAAACGGTGGCGGCGTTGGCCGCCCACATCGCCGAGGCGGAGAAGGCGGCGGGACGGAGCGAGGCCGGTACTGTCTCGACCGCGGTGCCCAGCTCCGCGAGCCAGGCCCGGTCCGGCCGGCGGTGGGGCGGGAGCAGGCCCTGGGGCAGGCCGAGGCGGAGGTTGTGGCGCATCTTGGCCAGACCCTGGAGCGCCGCGGCGCGCGGGTGCGAGACCAGGCCCTTGTTGGTCGCCGAGGCGATGTTGCCGAGGCTGAGGCCCGAATAATTGTGGCTCGGGCCGACGATGCCGTCGAAATTGATCTCCCTGAGCGGCATCTAGCGCCCCATGGCGAGGAAGGTGTCGCCCGGCCCGATTCCGAGCAGGGCGGCCGTCTCGCGGGTGACGGTCGCGCTCTCGTCCTCGGCGATCCGGACCTCCCCGCAGCAGGCGGCGAAGCCGGCCATCCGGCCGTGGGCCAGCATCATGGTCGTGCCTTCGACCGTCTCCGCCACGTCCGCCAGCACGAGCTCGCGCGATTCGCGGATGGTGCGGATCTGGTCGGTGGGTGCGGTCATGGTGGGGCCGCCGTCGAAAATGTCGATGTAGCAGTCGAAGCTGAAGCCCTCCCGCTCGAGCATCTTCATCGCGGCGCGGCCGGAAGGATGGGGGATGCCCATGACGGCGCGCGCCGTCTCCGGCAGCATCGCCGTGTAGATCGGAGTCTTGGGCATCAGGTCCGCGATGAACTGGGTGCCGTGGGCGCCGTTGAAATCGTCGGCCTCGCGAAAGCTCATTCCGAAGAACTTGCCGGCGATCGCGTCCCAGAATGGCGAGCCGCCGCTCTCGTCGATCACTCCGCGAAGCTCCGCCAGCACGCGGTCGGCGAAGCGGGCGCGGTGCTGCCGGATGAACATG
>DATHBY010000165.1:0-3376 GCA_035295885.1 Allosphingosinicella sp. | reverse complement strand
GAACGCGTTCACTCGTATCGGCGTCGGCGAGAAGCAGGAGATTCTGTCCGCACGCTGGGCCGGCAACCGCCGCGTTTTGCTGAGCGTCTTCGGCCTCGGCAAGGTGCTGGGCTTCGAGGTGCCGCTGACCCGGCTGTTCCTGAAGGACCTCGACACCGGCATGCTCAAGGCACTGGGCGGCGACAAAATCGACGGCTTATTCGGCGGGGACATCGTCTTCGTCGATCCGAACGGCGCCTACGTCCTTCTCTCCGCCCAGCCCAGCTTCTTCGAGTCGCCCGCCGTGCTTCGGGTGGATCTCGCGACTCTCAAGTCGAAAATGGTCGCCCGGCCGCAATCGGGCGTTTGGAGCTGGTATGCGGATCCGAGCGGAATCGTCCGCGCCGGCCTCGGCAGCGACGCCGACAGCTGGTGGCTCTATTATCGCGAGCGGGACGGGCAGAGCTTCCGAAAGATCAAGGGCAAGCGGCCCGCCGACGCGAACCTCTTCAATCTGGAAACCTTGATCCCGGTGGCCGGCAGCGACAAGGGCTATGCCATCGCCAACAAGGCCACGGGCCGGTACGGCGTCTACCGCTACGACTTCCTCACCGACACGATCGGAGACCCCGTCTTCGAGCATCCTCGAGTGGACATCGAGGGTATCGTCCGCTCGAATCGCACCGGCGAGCCGGACGCGGTCGTTTTCACCGACGAGCGCGAGCGCATGGCCTGGCTGGACAAGGAGATGGAGGCCCTCCAGGGCCGGCTCGACAAGGCGCTGCCGGGCCGGGTGAACCAGATCGTCTCGCGCGACGCGGCCGACAACCGAATGATCGTCCTGTCCGCGACCGGATCCGATCCGGGATCCTATTATCTCTACGATCGCTCGAAACGGACTCTGACGGAGATGGCGAAAGCCCATGAGGCTCTGGCCGGCAAGCCGCTCGCTCCCGTGGAGCCAGTCAGCTACCCCGCGCGCGACGGCCTCGCCATTCCCGCCTATCTGACGCGGCCGGTCGGCCGCGGCGACAAGGGGCTGCCCCTCATCGTCATGCCCCACGGTGGGCCGTTCGTCCGCGACAAATGGACGTACGACCCTTGGGTCCAGTTCCTGGCCAATCGGGGCTATGTCGTCCTCCAGCCCAATTTCCGCGGCTCGACCGGCTACGGGAAGGCGTTCGTGGATGCGGCGTCGGGTGAATTCGGCCGCAGGATGCAGGACGATCTCGACGACGGCGTCCGCTGGCTGGTCGACAGGGGACTCGTGGATCCCAGGCGCGTCTGCATCATGGGCGCCTCCTATGGCGGCTATGCGGCAATGTGGGCGGCCGCCAGGAACCCCGACATCTACCGCTGCGCGATCAGCTTCGCGGGCGTCTCGGACATTCGCCCGATGCTGAAATACGACCCGTCGCAATGGATCGCCCAGCGTTACTATCGCGACTGGCGCGACCGCATCCGCGGCGATACCAAGTTCGATCTCGAGCAGGTGTCCCCGCTCGCCCGGGCCCGCGACATCCGCATCCCGCTCCTCATCGCCCACGGCAAGGACGACTTGAGGGTTCCCGCCGCCCAGTCGACGCGGCTCCACGAGGCACTGCAAAATGCGGGGCGGCCGCACGAATATGTCCTTTACCCGGACGAGGGCCACGGCCTCGCGAAACCCGAAAATGCCGTCGATTTCCTGAAGCGGGTCGAGACTTTTCTCGCCAAGCGCAATCCGGCGCGCTGACCCGTCCGGAAGCGAACGCGGCTGTCCGCCGCCGGCCAGGACCTGGGCCAATTCTCGGCGAATTTTCCCAACTGTTGAGTCGCGGCGTTGGCGGTCTCGCGATTCGCCGCGAAGAAAGTCGCGGTTTTCCGCCATTTCCTCCAATTGGCACGCTCCCTGCAAAGTATCCGGCATGGCCGACGGATCGTCCGGCGGCCGTTTCAGGGAGAAACAAAATGACCTTCAACTTCACCAGCCTGCAGCACATCGCGGTTTCCGCCATCGGCGCCATCGTCACCGCGACCCTGTTCATCTCCGCCGCCGTCGGCCCGGCCGCTCAGCTCGTCTGAGCGTCCGGACCACGGACAAGGACGTTCAGAAAATCGCCACTAATCGCGAGAAATCGCCACAATGAGAAAAGGAAAGGCACCATGAACGGTCCTTTCACCCTCGACAGAGCCAACGGCAAATTGATGGGCGTCTGCGCCGGCCTCGCCGACTCGACGGGAGCCGACGCGACGCTCATCCGCCTGGCGGCGGTGCTCAGCCTCTTCCTGTTGGGGCCGGTCGCAATCCTGCTCTATCTCGTCGCCGGCTGGATCGCGCCGGAGCGCGGCTGAACCGCGGCTCCGGCCGATCCGCCGATCGGCGCCCACCCCCAATTCCCGGTCCCTTCGTCGGCAACGCCCGGCCGGCCGGATCTCCGCCGGCCGCCCTCGTCAAAGGCGCGCCGGCCGCGCGGCTCCGCCGCCCTGACCTGCGTCGAGACCCTCTCCAAAGCCACTTCGATCCACCCCGGGAAGCCGCCACGGCATCGCGTCGCCCGGGCACGGCCCCGCCTTGAAGAGGGTGACGGCGGCCGCGATTCCGGCTACCGAATGACCGGGAAGGGCATGAGCCGATGGAAGGGCTGGAAATGGGAACGGTGGTCCTGGTGATGTCGCTCGTGATGGGGGCGGTGGCATTGCCGGTAACTGCCATCGCGATCCACCAGCGCAGGCGCCGCTCCTACGAACGGGCCGCGAGCGCTCGCCGCAAGGAAAAGATCGACCTCTGAGCCCGAGCCCCGGCGAAAATCGGCTCCGGAAGTGTGGGATTTCTGCCACGCTGAAATATTTTGACCTTCCCTTAACCTCGCTTCGGCGACGGTACCGAACGGCTCGTCGCCGCAGATTTCCGCGCTTTTCGGCCGCCCCAGTGAGGGCGGAGGTGCCGATGAAGGGGCTTCGTTCATCTTAAAGCCATGAAACTCTTCAGACTTGCCGCTCGTTGGGGCCGCAAGTGAGTGAGAAGGGAGCCAAAGTATGGCGACGAGTATCCTTGAAGCCCGTGGCGGCTGCATCATCCCGCAGGCTGACCAGCGCGGCTATCATATCGTGTATCGCGAGCATGAGACCAATTATTGCCCCGGCTGCGGCCGGACCCATTGGTATATCGGCCGGTCGATGGCGGAATGTGCTTTCTGCACAACCGCATTGCCGCTCGAGAATGCACCGATGATCGCCGGCGGCGCCATCGTCCGGACCATCCGTCGCCCCGAATTCCGCGGCGAGCAAGCCTACGCCGCCTGAAATCGCTGGCGGCGCCTTCGTGGCGGCCGCCGTCGCGCCGGCCCCTTATTCATCCCTACGCGAGGGGCCGGCGCGTAATTTTTTTCCCGTCATTGCGAGCGAAGCGAAGCAA
>DATHBY010000164.1:0-11756 GCA_035295885.1 Allosphingosinicella sp. | reverse complement strand
GCGCCGCACCGCAGGGAGACCTCGTCACCATCCCGTCGCTTCGCGGCTCGGTCGTCGCGGTCGACGGCCGCCGGGTCGCCGACATGGCCGAAATCCCGCCCGAGGCCTGGTTCCTGCGCGGCGATCGCGGCCTCACCTACTCCGCCACCCTGCCCGAAGGGAGCCGGATCGTCGCCGGCCGCTGGTGGCCCGCCGATTATTCCGGCCCGCCCCTGGTCTCGCTCGACGTCGAGGCGGCCCGGGCGGTGGGGCTCGAGGTCGGCGATTCCATCGCCGTCTCCATCCTTGGCCGGGAGATCGAGGCCCGGATCTCCTCGCTTCGCGAGATCAACTGGGACACGATGGGCTTCAACTTCGTGATCGTATTCGCGCCCGGAACGCTGGAGAGCGCTCCGCACAGCTTCATGGCGACCATCTCGATGCCGGAGGCCCAGGAGCGTCCCTTCGCCCGCGCCGTGTCGCGCGCCTTTCCGAGCGTGTCGGCGATAAGGGTCAAGGAGGTGGTCGAGACGGTCTCCAACATGCTCTCGCAGCTCGCAGTCGCGGTGCGGGCCGCCGCGTCCGTCGCCATCCTCGCCGGAATCGCGGTTCTGGTTGGAGCGCTCGCCGCCAGCCGCCGGGCCCGAACCTACGACAGCGTCATCCTCAAGATGCTCGGCGCCACCCGCCCCCGGATCCTCTCCGCCCAGGCCGCCGAGTTCGCCGCTTTGGCGCTGGTCGTCAGCCTGGTCGCGCTCGGCCTGGGCAGCGCCGCCGGCTGGTGGGTGGTGGTGAAGATCTTCGAGCTCGACTGGGCGCCGGACTGGGCCGTCGTCGCCGCCACCCTCGCGCTCGGGGCGCTGGTGACGCTGGTGCTGGGGCTGCTCGGCTCCCTGCCGGCCCTGGCTGCCCGCCCTGCTCGCGCCTTGCGCACGCTGTAGTCCGTCACCCCGGACTTGATCCGGGGTCCATGAACACCGACTTGCGAAAGCTGGACACGTCCGTGTTCATGGATGCCGGATCAAGTCCGGCATGACGGGAGCGACTCATGATCGACCTCTACACCGCACCCACGCCCAACGGCTGGAAGGTCTCGATCCTGCTCGAGGAGCTCGGCCTTCCCTATGAGGTCCGCGTCCTCGACCTTCGCTCGGGCGCCCAGAAGGAGCCGTGGTTCACGGCGATCAATCCGAACGGCCGGATCCCCGCCATCGTCGACCGCGGCGAGGGGGATTTCGCGGTCTTCGAATCCGGCGCGATCATGGTCTATCTCGCCGAGAAGACGGGCAGTCTGATTCCGGCCGACCCGAGGGGCCGAAGCCGGGTCATGCAGTGGCTGATGTTCCAGATGGGCGGAGTCGGCCCGATGATGGGCCAGGCCAACGTCTTCACCCGCTATTTCCCCGAGCAGCTGCCCAGCGTCATCGACCGCTACCGGCGCGAGAGCCGGCGGCTGTTCGAGGTGCTCGACGGCCACCTTGCGGACAAGGAATGGCTGGCCGGCGACTATTCGATCGCCGACATCGCCAATTTCGCCTGGGTCCGGACTCACGAATGGCCGGGAGTGCCGGTGGACGGGCTGGAGCATCTCCAGCGCTGGCTGGCGGCGATCGGCGGGCGGCCGGCGGCGCAGAAGGGGGTGACGATCCCGCCCCGGGCGGACCCCGAACAGACGGTCGAAGCGGCGAGATCGATGCTGGCCTGATCGTCATGCCAGCGAAGGCCGGCATCCATTCCGACTCCGCATGGACCCCAGCTTTCGCCGGGGTGACGGTTACTTCTTCGGCTCGCACTTATCGTAATCGGGCTCGCGGCGCTGCTTGCGGGCGATGCGCTCCTCCTTGCCGACACATTCTTCCTGGCGGCGGATCTGGCGGCCGCGCTTCTGGTCGGCTTCGGCCTGGGTGGTGGTGACGGCGTCGACCCCGGCCGAGGCGACCTTGACCGGCAGGGTGGCGACGTCGAGGGCCGTCTTGGCGATGCAGCCCGGCAGAAGGAGGGCGGCGAGCGGGAGGAGGAACAAACGCATGAGCTGACCCTAGGCTGGGATGGAGGGCCCAGCCTAGAGCAAAGCGATGATCGCCGCCTTAACGCGGCCCGATCGTCATGCCAGCGAAGGCAAATGGGAGTTCAGCCGGCCTTGCGCAGGGTCGGCGAATCGAGGTCGAGCTCGTCGAACCTGATCACCTCCACATCCGGGCGGACGGCGCGCAGCTTGTCGATGAATTTGGCGGCATCGCCGACGATCACCAGAGTGGCGCGGTCGGCGCCGACCAGGCGGGCCGCCGCCGACGAGGCGCCTTCGGGGGTCACCGCCTCCATGTTGGCGACGAAGCGCGCGACCTCGGCGGGCGACATGCCCTGCTGGAGGAGGTTGGCGAGCATCGCTCCCAGGCCGCCGCTGGTCTCCGCCTGGCGGTTGAAGGCGCCGGTGATGAAGGCGATCCGGTTGGCGACCTCCTGCCGTTCGAGCGGCTGCTTGCCGAGCCGGTCGAGCTCGTCGAGGAAGACCTTGGCGACCTCGGCAGCGGTCTCGTTCTTGGTCTGGCCGCTGGCGGTGAGCAGGCCGGCGTCGAGCCGGGCCGGCATTCCGCTATAGGCGCCGTAGGACAGGGCCCGCTTGGTTCGAACCTCCTGGAACAGCCGCCCGCTCGAGCCGCCGCCGAGCACGGCGTTGGCGGCGTTGGCCTGGTAATAGAGGGGATCGCCGCGGCTGATGCCTCGGACCGCCGCCAGCACCGCCGCCTGGCCGGCACCCGGCAGGTCGATGACCACGGTCCGGACCTTCTGCGCCTGGCCGGCGCGCTGTGCCGGCGGAATCGGGGCAGGGCCTTCGCCCCGCCAGTTGCCGAACAGCGAGGCAGCCAAGGCGTCGGCCCGCGCCAAGTCGATGCCGCCCGAGATGACGAGAGCGGAATTGCCCGGATGCCACCATTTGCGGTGCTGCTCGAGGAAGTCCGCGCGGCTGAGCGAAGCCAGGGACCTGGGAGTTCCGTTGCCCAGAGTCGCATAGGGGGCGCTGCCGTAGACCAGAGGCAAAGCGACCATGCTGGCCAGCTGCCCGGGGTTGCGAAGAGCGATCGAGAGCGAGTCGATCGCCTGCTTGCGCTGAAGCTCCAGCTCCCCGGCCGGGAAGGCGGCATTCTGCGCGATGTCGGCGAGGACCCGCCCCGCCGCTTCCAGATTCGCGACCGGAGCGGTGATCGAAAGGAAGGAGCCGTCGGCCCCGGCGCCGGTGTTCAGGGTCGCTCCAAGCGCTTCGAGCTCCGCCGAAATCCGCTCGGCGCTCCGGCTGGCCGTACCCTTGGTGGCCAGGTCGGCGGCCATCGTCGCAAGCCCGGCCTTGCCGCGCGGATCGGTCGACGCTCCGCCCTTCACCACTAGGGTCATCGTCGCCAGCGGCACCTGGCCGCTGCGCGCGGTGACGACGGTGAGGCCGGTGGGGAGCCTGGTCTCGGAGATTGCCGGCGGAGTCACCCGAACGGAGGGGCCGGGCGCCGGCGGCTGCTCGCGCTCGCCCTCGGCCGCCAGCTCGTTGGGCGGACGGGTGGCGGGCGGGACCGACTTGAAGCGCGGCATCGGCACCGGGTTGGTCCAGCCGTCCACCTGGCCCGCCGGTCGGGCGCTTTCGTTCAGGTATCGCAGGTCCACCCGGGAGGCGGGCGTGAAGTAGGTCCGGGCCACCCGCTGGACGTCGGCGGCGGTCACCCGCTGATAGGCGGCGATCAGCTTGTCCCACTGCCTGGGATCGCCCGAGCGCACGAGCACCTCGCCGAGGCCCGAGGCCCGGCCGCTGAACGTCTCGCGCTGGCGAAGGGCCTGGGCGAGAAGCTCGTTCTTCGCTTCCGCAAGCTCCGCCGCGGTGACCGGCGAATTACGCACCCGCTCGATCTCGGCGGCGAGGGCGGCCTCGGCCTCCTCGACCGTGCGCCCGCCGGCGAGGATGACGTTAGGCGCCCAATAGCCCTCCTCCTCGAACGGCGCGAGCTGGGCGCCCGCCTCGGTGGCGATCCTCTTTTCGCGGACCAGGCTCTTGTGGAGCCGCGAGCTCTCGCCGGTGGTGAGGATTCCGTCGAGCACCTCGATGGCCGCCATGTCGCGATGCGCCATTCCCGGGATCCGCCAGACCGAGCCGACCACGGGAAGCGGCACGTTGGGCGCGTACATGGTCGCGGTCCGCGGCCTGGTGCGTTTCGGCTCGCGGGCGGCGATGGCGAGCGGCATCCTGCTTGCGCGGGCCGGGATCGGCCCAAGATATTTGTCGACCCAGGAATCGAGCTGCTTCTGGTCGAAATTGCCCGAGACGATCAGGGTCGCCGTGTCCGGCCCGTAATAGGCCTCGTGGAAGGCTCGGGCGTCCTCGACGGTGGCGGCGTCGAGCTGCTCGATGCTTCCGATCGTCGGCCGGCGGTGGGGAGTGACGTCCCAGGCGTTTTCGGTGACCAGCAGCCGCAGGCGCCCGTAGGGGGGGGTCAGAACGCCCTGGCGATACTCCTCCTTGACGACGTTGCGCTCGGTTTCGAACACCTGCGGGTCGACGACCGGGCGGGCCATCCGCTCGGCATGGGTCCACAGCATCGTCTCGAGATAACGGGCGGGGACGCTCTCGTAATAATTGGTCCGGTCCGACGAGGTGCTGGCGTTGCGCTCGCCGCCGACATCCTCGACCAGCCGGTTGATCATATTGTAGGGCATGTTGCGCGTCTTGCGCGACAATATGTGCTCGAACAGGTGGGCGAAGCCGGAGCGCCCTTCCGGATCGTGCTTGGAGCCGACCTCGTACCAGACCGACACCGAGACGTTGGCGGTGGTCGTGTCGCGCATCGAGATGACCCGAAGGCCGTTGGCGAGCCGGCGCTCCTTGAACTGGAGCGGAGGAACCTCGATCCGGCTCGCCGCCGCCGGAGCCGCCGCCGGCGCGGCGCCGGTTCCCGCAATCGCCGCCGCCGCCGTCACCGCGAGCAGGGCCGCCTTCATCGCCGTGAAACGCATCGCTGTCTCCCCTGGAATCCAATCGCGGCAGAGGGATAGAGCGAGGGCGCGGACGGCGCCAGTGGGCTTTCGGTGCAGGTCTTGCTTGTTTGGCGGGGATGGCCCTCCTGCCCGGAATCGGACGAAGGCCGGGAAAGTCCGTGTCCTGTGCGCGCATTCGCGGGAGAAGGCTGCCTATGCCGCGGGGGTCTCGATTTCGACCGCGTCACCAAAAGCCAGCGTGAGAACCGCCCCGCCGCCTTCGTCCTCCACCTCGATCCGGTGGTGGAGGCTTAGCCGGCCGTTCATCAGCTGGTCGCACATCATCGCCCGGGCACCGGCCAGCGCCGCGGCCCGGGCGGCCTGTGCGTCGGCCAACTCGATTCCGTCCTCATCCATGACGACGGCATCGTCATAAATGTGGAAGAAGAACCGCGGCATGCCAGCACGCCATAAGCATCGGGAGCGGGGAAGCTATTACCTGGTTTAAGCTTCCACTGTCTGATCTAGGTTTAGTTTTCCTGGCGGCGCTCGATGTGCAGATAATTGGGATTGAAGCCCGACGCCTTTTCCAGCGCCCGATAATCGTGGATGGTGAGCAGCCCCTGCCGGAAGCTGATCAGATCCTCCGACCGAAGCCGCTGAAGCACCCGGTTGACGTGGACGGAGGTGAGGCCGAGCGCGTCTCCTATCTCCTCCTGGGTGAGCGGAAGGTCGAACCGGTGGCCCTCGACCAGGCCGACATTCTTCATCCGTACATAGAGCTCGCAGATGAGGTGGCCGATCGCCTCGAATGCGTCGCGGCGGCCGATATTGACGATCCAGCTGCGCAGCACGGCCTCGTCGACCAGGGTCGACCACCAGAAGGCTGTGACGAGCGAGGGCCGCTGAGTCAGCGCATCCATGCGGGCGCGCGAGATGAAGGCGACCTTGGAGCGGGTCAGCGTCGTGATGCCGTGGTCCATCTCGCCCAGGATGGTGACGTGGAGGTCGCAAAAGTCCCCGGGGATGAGGAAGGCGGTGATTTGCCGCGCCCCGTCCGGAAGCAATTTGTAGCGCGCCGCCCAACCCTCCACCATCAGATGGACATGGTCGGGCCGGTCGCCTTCGCGGATGATAGCACGGCGGGCGCCGATGTCCCGGGGGTCCTCATAGAGGGAGGCGAGAGCGTCGCGATCCTCCCGGGCCAGACGAGCCCGCGTCTCGAGCTTGGCCACCAGCGGGCTGTCAAATGCCCTCTCCGCAAGCTTTTCCTGGGTTCCGGCCATGAGAAGGGGGTACATGAAGAAGGGGTGAGACGTCTATGAGGGACAGCAAAAAAATCTAATCCATGTTAAACATTATGTGGCTATAGCAGGTGAGATACATGTTCCCCATCCTAGGTTACAGCAGGATCATCACCGGTTGAATTTTCGGGCACCGGTGGCCGAGAGACCTCTTCATGCTCCCGCCCTTGCCTCACGCGGAGAGCGCTATATGGCCGTCACTGAAGGTATCGAGCGGGTCCTGCGACGGCTCGAGACGCGGGGGCCCCTCAGTCCCGAGGATCGCGCCGCGGTGCGCGCCCTTCCCTTCCAGCCCCGAACGCTCGAGCCCGCCGCCTATCTGGTCCGCGAGGGCGAGCCGCCGGAAATGTGCGCCGTGCTGCTCACCGGCTTCGCCTACCGTCACAAGGTCACGGGCGACGGCGAGCGCCAGATCATGTCGGTCCACATGCGCGGCGAGTTCCTCGATCTTCAGAACAGCTTCCTCGAGGTCGCGGACCACAATGTTCAGGCGCTTACCCGCTGCGAGGTGGCGATGGTGCCGGTGAGCGCGCTGCGCAAGCTCGCCCACGATCACCCGCAGGTCGGCCGGGCGATGTGGATCGACACCCTGATCGACGCGGCCATCTTCCGCGAATGGATCGTCAACGTCGGCAGGCGGGACTCGATCAGCCGTATCGCCCATCTGCTCTGCGAGTTTGCGCTTCGGCTCCAAGCCGCGGGCCTGGCGCAGGACCATCGCTACGAAATGCCGATGACCCAGGAGCAGATAGCCGATTGCACCGGCCTCACTCCGGTCCACGTCAACCGCGTTCTGAAGGAGCTGGGCCGGATGGGCCTGATCGACCGAGAGAAGCGCTCGGTCTCCATCGTCCAATGGACAAGGCTCCAGCAGATCGGCGACTTCAACACCCGTTACCTGCATCTCGAAGCCGGCGGCCCGACCAACCTCGCCTCCGCGCTCTGATCGATCGCCTCCATTCCGTCATCCCAGCGAAGGCTGGGATCCCGGCGGGTGGCAGGCGCCGTGTTCTTCGCCCTCCGGGGCTCCAGCCTCCGCTGGGGCAACGCACTTGTCCCAACCGCCGGAAAATGCGTGATAAAGCCCGCGACCTAATCTAGGTAAGCGCATGCGATTCCGACGCTGATTATGCATGGGCCGGGGGGCACCCTCGCCGGCACGGTGCTGCGGCGGGCTCCGCAGTGACGAGGGAGTGGGCGTTGCCGGATCTGCATCCGACCTTCGAGAAAATGGTGCGCCGCCTGGAGCGCCGCACGCCGCTCGGCGAGGCGGACCGCCAGGCGCTGCTCGGTCTCCCTCACAATGTGAAGAAGCTCCCCGCCGGCGCTCACATCGTCCGCGACGGCGATCCGGCCGAATTCTGCACCTTGCTCCTGTCCGGCTTCGCCTACCGCTACAAGCTGACCGGCGAGGGCGGACGCCAGATCATCTCGCTCCACTGCGCCGGCGAATTCCTCGACCTTCAGAACAGCTTCCTCGGGGTCGCCGATCACAGCGTCCAGATGCTGACCGAAGGCGAGCTCGCTCTGATTCCCCCCGGCGTGCTCGAGGAGATGGCGCTCACCCGGCCGGCCCTCGCCCGGGCGCTGTGGATCGACACCCTGATCGACGCGTCGATCTTCCGCGAATGGGTGGTCAACGTCGGCCGGCGCGACAGCCGGGCCCGGGTCGCCCACATATTGTGCGAATTCTCGCTCCGGCTGGAAGCGGCGGGCCTCGCCAGGAACCACCATTACGAGCTGCCCATGACCCAGGAGCAGCTCGCCGACGCGGTCGGGCTCACCTCGGTCCACGTCAACCGGGTGCTCAAGCAACTGGGGGAGGAAGGGCTGATCAGCCGCGACCGCCGCTCGATCGTGATCGAGGACTGGAAGCGCATGCGCGAGGCCGGCGACTTCAACGAGCGCTACCTCCACCACGACGCCATGGGGGCCGGGGAGCCCGCCTGATCCATGTGGTTGCGGAAGCGAACCTAATAAGCGAAATTCCAGTCGTTGTAGAGTACCACCCCGAGTCGGGGGATCGGTCGAATGTCCCGTCAGGATCGAATCCAGCATCAGGTCGGACGTGCGTTCGAGGAGCTCGACCGCGCCAGAAGCGCGGCGTCGCCCGAGGCCGCGATCGCCCATCTCGAGCTGTCCGAGCTTCATCTCGACCGCATGAAGGAGCTGAGCGCGCCGGCCGAGAAGCCGGCGCTGCGTCTCGTCGATTGAGGAAAAACCTAAGTTAATCATAAATCTAGCCGGGCCTTGATTGACATTAAGGACGATCTCTCGCGCTTGGATCAGGGTGGCTTATGGACGACGAGATCAGCTACCATTCGAGCCGGGCACTCGCCGAGCTCGATCGGGCGCGCCGGTGCGCCGACGTCCACGCCGCGCGTTGCCACCTGCAGCTCGCCGAGCAGCATCTCGACCGGATGCGCAGCCTGTGCCGCGGCGCCGCCGCCGATCCGGCAACTCCGGGATTGGCCTGACCTTCCGACGGATGTAAGGGGTCCTTCGATACGGGCCTTCGCCAAGCTCAGTCCCTACTCAGGATGAGCGGTCTGAGCCATTCCTTTCCGCTCATCCTGAGTAGCCGTTGAGCTTGGCGAAACGGCGCATCGAAGGACCCCTCGCCAACCTTCGGCTGGTCCCCCTCGCCATGCTCCGCATGGGGGGGCTAAAGTCCGCGCAAGGCTTCCTCGACCGCCTTCAGAAGGGTTTCGACCCGATAGGGCTTGGCCACCCAGCCGAGCGGCTGAGCCGCCGCCGCCCGGGCCCGGACCTGGGCGTCGCCATGGGCGGAGGCGAAGATCGATCGGATGCCGAGCGTCCGGAAGATTTCGAGCGCGGCGTCGACTCCGTCGCGGTCGCTGGCGAGGCGGATGTCCATCACCACCAGTGCGGGGCTGCGCTCGGCGGCCAGGGCGACCGCTTCCTCTGCGGTGGCGGCGATCCCGGCGACTTCGTATCCCGCTTCCTCGAGCCCGGTCTCCATCTCCATCCCGACGAGGAAGTCGTCCTCGACGAGCAGGATGCAGGGCCTCGCGGATGAGGGCCGCTCCGCGGCTTCGGTCGCGTCGAGGGGCGCCGCATTGCCCGAGCCGCGTTCGGGCTCGCCTTCGATCAACGCGGCTTCGGCCGACGTCGCGCGACGTGTGAACATGGCGCGGCCCCGGCTACGCGGACGGACCGGGTGGGCCGGAAAACTCGACCACGCAGCGCGCGCCGTGGTTCCGCTCGACCCGGAAGCTGCCGCCTATCTGCCGGGCCAGCCCCATCACCAGCCCGAGGCCGGACGACCGGCGGTGCACCTCGCACAGATCGAAGCCCGGTCCGTCATCCTCGACGAGGAGCGTGAAGCGGCCGTCCGTCTCGGTCAGCGAAACCCTGATCGTGACGCGGCCGTCGGGCCCGGTGCCGTATTTGGCGGCGTTGGTGATGAGCTCGGAGAGGATCAGGGCAAGCGGCACCGCGGCGTCGTTGGCGAGCTTCCCGGCATCGGAATGCAGGTCGAGACGGACCTTGTCGCCCACGGCACCCGTCGCCGCGGCGCAGACCGAGGTCAGGAATGCGGAGCTGTCGAAGCGGCTGAGATTGTCGGACTGGTAGAGCGCCGTCTGCGCCGCGGCCATCGCCGCGACCCGCCGCCCCGCCTCGTCGAGCGCCTCGCGCGCATCCTCGCTGTCCGTCTCGCGCCGGGCCGCCGCCAGCAAGGCGTAGAGCATCTGCATGTTGTTCTTGATGCGATGGTTGAGCTCGCCGAAGAGCAGCCGCTGCTGGGTCTCGGCCTCCTTGCGGTGGCCGATGTCGACCAGCACGTTGACCGCTCCGGCCATCTCCCCGGTCGAATCGAACAGGGGCGTCGGATAGGGTATGAATGGGATCCGCGTGCCGTCAGGCCGCTCCGCCACCGCCTCCGCGCCCCGAACCGCCCGCTTCTCCTTCAGCGCGGCCGCCATCGGGCATTCCTCATGCGAGAGCGGGGTGCCGTCAGGCCAGAACAGCTTCCAGCTGACGCACCATTTGTCGTCGCCGAGCACCGGACGGCGGCCGGACATCTCGACGGCGGCTTCGTTATAATAAGTGATCCGGCCCTCCGCGTCGGTGGTGTAGAGGGCGACGGGGAGGGCATCGAGGATCTCGCGAAGCCGGCGCTCGCCGTCGCGGGCGGCACGGTCTTCCTGCAATTGCCCGGTGACGTCGTGGTAGCAGGCGATCGCACCGACGATGTTGCCGCCGGAATCCTTGAGCGCCGTAACGTGCACCATCGCGGCGATCCGGCTGCCGTCGGGCCGTTCGATCGTGACGGTGCCGTCGATGCTCTCGCCCGTGCGAAGCGCACGGGCCATCGGAGTCTCGCTGTCGGCGATGACGGCGCCGTCGAGCCCGTAAACCTTTTGGGTATCGCCGAGCCGCTCGGCTCTCTCGCCGGTCTCCGGCGAGCGGCCCCACATCTCCGCCGCACGGGCGTTGAACCAGCAGATCCGCCCCGACGCGTCGCAGGCGTAGACGGCGACGGGCAGGAAGTGGATCAGCGCAGGCGGAGCGGCAAGAAGAGGCTCGGGGTCCAGGGACGCAAAGGCGGTGTGCAGGCCGGAAACGGCGCGGGTGTCGGTCATCAATCTCTTTCGCCCCTGAGCCAGACCCGACCGGCTATTGCCTAACCTGAGTTAAAACGCCGCGGCGGCCGGCGGTTCCCTGATCTGACAAATAAAAATCCATCGGTCCGGCCGTGTGACTTTCCCGTCACGGCTTGCCGAACGGGCAGGCTTGGGTCAGCTAGGCGGGCAACCCGGAGATTAACGATGCGCCAGCCACTATTCGCCCTCCTCGCCGCCTCCTGCCTCGCCGCCTGCGCCACCAGGCCTCCCCCCCAGGGGCCCGCCGCCAACGCCCGCTATTCCTTCTGGCGGCCCGCGCCGGTTGTCGACGCGCCTGATCCGAACAGGGTGGTGCAGGAAGCCCCGGCGGAGGCGTGGCGGGCGGTCGACCCCGCCAACCTGCTCGTCATCGAGCTGAAGGAAGGCGGCCGGGTCGTCATCGAGCTGGCGCCGGATTTCGCGCCCGTCCATATCGCCAACGTCCGAGCCTTCGCCCGCGCCGGCTGGTGGAACAATGCCTCAATCTACCGGGTGCAGGACAATTACGTCGCCCAATGGGGCAATGGCGACGCCAAGACCGCGCTCCCTGCCGGAGTCGTCCGGCAGCCCCCCGCTGAATATCACCGCGACCTCGCGGGCCTTCAGGTGCGGCCGCTCGGCTTTCCCGACAGCTATGCGCCGATGGTGGGACACTCGAACGGGTGGCCGGTGGGTTACGATCCTGAGCAGGGGCGAGCCTGGCTCACCCATTGCTACGGCTATGTCGGCGTCGGACGGGACCTCGCCCCGGATACCGGCACCGGCGGCGAGCTCTACGCAGTGATAGGCCACGCGCCGCGCCACCTCGATCTCAACATCGCCGTCATCGGGCGGGGGGTTGAAGGCATGGCCCTGCTCTCCGCCCGGCCGCGCGGCACCGAGGCGCTCGGCT
>DATHBY010000163.1:0-9316 GCA_035295885.1 Allosphingosinicella sp. | reverse complement strand
TACTTCGACCACCCGCCCAACAGCCAGGCCTTCTTCATCCTGCCCATCGCCTATGTCATCGCCTTCACCGTCCTCGCCGGCGCGGCGCTGCTCCTTCGAGGCAATCCGAGCGCCCACAAGAGGCTCATCCTGCTCGCCACGACGATCATCGTCGGCGCGGCTTATGCGCGCTGGTGGGGAGCAGCCCTCGCCCAGGCCTTCGGCGACGGCTTCTGGGGAACAATCGTCAGTAACTTCACCGGCACCAACCTGCTGCTCGGCGGCGCCGTCGCTTTCGATCTCGCCACCCGAAGGCGGGTCCACCCGGTCTATGCGGTCTGCGTTCCGGCGGTGATCCTCGGCGAGCTGGCCGTTTCCTACATCTACCACTCCCCGCACTGGCTCCCGGTCGCTCGGTTCCTGATCGGGCGGTGAAAGAACCCCCGGCTTCCGGCCGGAGCCCGGTCCTCGGCGCGCTTGCGGGCGCCTTCGGCGGAACTTAGGGGGAGGCGGAGCGCTGGGTTCCCGACTCCTAGGAAGGGAACGACAGATGTTGAGGCGCCTCCTGTTCGCAGCTGGAATCAGCTATTTGTTCCGTCGGCTCTCGGGGCGGCGCGGATCGGCTCGCAGCCGCTGGTAGGCCGGGCCTGCCGCCCGCGGCCCGCGCTCCCGGACCGGGAAGGCGAAGCCGCCTCCGGCATCCTGAATCGGACGGGCTCGGCCTCTTTCGGGCAATCCTCCTAGTCTCTCGAGCCGGAAACTGCTATTCCGGAGCGACGGGGCAAGCGGCCGGGGGCGGCCGGGGAGGCGTGGATGCATTCCAGGCGCGACTTCAGTCTGGGACTGGCTTCGATGGCATTCGGCGGGCTCGCTTTGGGCAGCTGCGGCCGGCTGGGCGACTTTGCCCAGCGGGTTCCCGGCTTCCGAACCGCAGCGATGGTTCCGGCCGATCCCTACGGCCCGCTCGCACGGTCGGCGGCCTGTCCCGAGCTCGACCTGCCCAGAGGCTTCACCTGCGAGATCGTCTCCGAGCTTGGGGAGCAGCTGACCGGCGGCGGCGCGGTCCCGGACAGCGCCGACGGCATGGGCTCGTTCACTGTGGATTCGAGCCACGTGGCGCTGGTGCGCAACCACGAGCTTACCGACCCCCTCAAGGGCGGAACCACGACCATCGTCTACGACTATAAGGAAGGGAAAAGGCGGGAGCAGTATCGAAGCCTCGTCGGAACCCGGCGCAACTGCGCGGGGGGCGCCACGCCCTGGGGCACCTGGCTGAGCTGCGAGGAGGATCTGACCAGGGGGCACGGCTTCGTCTATGAAGTGCCGGCGCTTGCCGACGGCGCGGTGAGGCGCTCTCCACTCACCCAGCTCGGCCGCTTCAACCATGAGGCCGCCGCAGTCGACCGCCGGACGGCGGCGATCTACATGACCGAAGACCAGATCGACGGGCTCTTCTATCGATTCCTCCCCGATTCCGCGGCCTCGCCCCTTGGAGCGGGCCGGCTCCAGGCCCTCGCGTTCCGCAACGAGGGCGACCGCGGCCTCGACGTCCGCAACTGGCGGGCCTCCGAATGGCGGGCCGGCGACCGCCGCGAGGTGAAGTGGGAGACCCTTCCGGCCGAGTGGGGACTGGACGATCCGCGCAAGAAGGCCCGCCGCGAAGTGGGCGCGATCGGATTCGCCTGCGGCGAGGGCATCTATGTCGGAGCGAGCGAGGTCTATTTCGTCTGCACCAGCGGCGGAGCGATGAAGAGCGGCCAGATCATGCGCTACGATCCGCATCCGACCGACCCGCAGCTCGGGACGCTCCGGCTCTTCCTCGAGTCGACCGATCCCGCGTCGTTCAACTTCGGCGACAATCTCGCCGTCGCTCCGAACGGCCACCTCATCGTCGCCGAGGATCCCTATTTCGGGGGCGAGGGCAATTTCGCGCTGCGCGAGGTCGCCGGCCTCTTCGGCTCGCCCGCGCCCTGCTACCTTCGCGGAGTCACTCCGGAGGGCGCCGTCTACCCGATCGCCCGTCTGCGCGGCGGCAGCGAGCTTGCCGGCGTGTGCTTCTCCCCCGACGGATCGACGCTCTTCGTCAACCGCTACGCCCCGGCGCGCACCTATGCGATCCGAGGCCCGTGGCAGTTCGAGATCGATCCCGATTGGCGGCTCTACCAGGCGGCTCAAGTATCGAAGACCGCCCTGCCGCAGTGAAGCGGAGCGTTCGGCCTTGCGCCGCCCCAAGCCGCCGAAGTGGACTTTGATTGCGTTGTGATCAGGCGTCTTTGCTGATAATCTTTTCTTTCAGCGGTGGGGAGGCTGGCATGAGCTACAAGCCGATCAGCAAGAGTCTGCTGGCATTCATCGTGTCGGGTTCGCTGGCGGGCTGCAGTACATTTCACGTCTACCAGGTCGGGGGGCCGGGGGATTCGCAGCCCCAGAACGTGCCCGATACCGAATGGATCTACGTGAAGCGCAACAGCTTCCTGTGGGGGCTGGTCCGCCAGGACCTTCCGGTCGACAATTGCCGGGACACGGCCGGCAACCGCAAGGGCATCGAGGAGATACGGGTCGACCGCAACGCGGCACAGGGCATCGCCTCCATCCTCTCCCTGGGCCTGTGGACTCCGGTGACGATCGGCTGGCGCTGCAACAAGCTGCAGGGCCAGACCGGCGTCGTGGAGTAGACGACATGCTCCGCAGGTACGGCCCCAGCGACTGGCACAACGCCCACATCACCTACCGGACGGAGGTGGACGACCTCATCGACATCGACAATGTCGATTCGAGCGGCAACTATCCGACCGGCCTCGCGCTCTTCCGCAACGCCGCCGAGACGATGCACCAGCTGGTTCTGGAAGCCAGGTCGGCCGGCAAGCGGCTTCGGGCGATCGGGGCGGGCTGGGCCCTGTCGGATATCAACATCACCGACGGATTCCTGCTCAATACGAAACCGCTCAACTCGAGGTTCTCCCTCGGCGACCGGTTTTTCGAGGCGAGCGTGCCGGCCGCAGTGCGGCCGCGCATCATCCTGGCGCAATGCGGGAACCAGATCGCGGAGCTGAACAATGTGCTGGAGCTGACGCCTCCCGCCGGGGTGCCCTTGAGCCTCCGGGCGGCAGGCATCGGCAACGGGCAGACGATCGCCGGCGCGGTCTCCGGCAACACCCACGGGTCGCAGGTGAATTTCGGAGCGATGAACGACTTCGTGGTCGGCATCCACCTCGTCACCGGGGCGGGCAAGCCCTTGTGGATCGAACGCGCCAGCAGGCCCATTTTCAACGGCCAGCTCGCCACCGAGATCGGCGCGCAGGCGGTGCGCGACGACGAATTGTTCAACGCCGCGGTGGTGAGCTTCGGCACCTTCGGGATCATTGCCGCTCTGGCGATCGAGACCGCCGACCGTTACCATCTGGAATTCGGCCCGATCGTCGACCGGAGCTGGGACCAGATGAAGGCCAGGCTGGACACTTTCGACCCGGCCGTGCCGCCGAACCTTTATCACCACGAGTTCATCTTCGATCCCTATTCGAAGCGGACGATGGAGACGTCGGCCCGGAAGATCGCCTGGGCGCCCGGCCATCCCACCCCAAAGCCGCGGTGGATCGTCCGAACCGACAGCGGCATCGCTCCGGGAGCGAAAACGGCGGAGCTGCTCGCGGCCCTGCCCGCCCCGGCCAGCCTCAAGACGAAGCTATCCTACGACCAGTATCGAAAGCTGGCGCTACTCAACAAGGTTCGAGGCACCCCGGGCCAGATCTACACCTCGTCCATCTATTATCTGGAGGGCTATGCGGAAGCGGCCTTCGGGGTTTCCATCACCGACGCCTCCAGGATGCTCGACGTGAGCCGCAACGTCATACTCGACATGGGCCTGCCCGCGATCAGCCAGGTCCGGTTCGTCGCCCCGACTCAGGCGACCCTGGGATTCACTCAGCACGGGCCCCGGACGACGGTCTTCGAGTACGGCCTGATCAACAATGCGAGCTTCCCAAAGTTCGAGCAGAAGATGGACGCGGCGATGCGAGCGGCGGGCATAAGGTACACCATGCACTGGTCCAAGAATTCCGGAATCTCGGCCGAGAAGGTTCGCCACATGTACGGCGAGGCCCGAGTGACCAGGTGGATCGAGGCGCGCAGGCGGGTCTTCAAGAACGATCGCGCGCTGATGAAGGTGTTCGAGAACGAGGCGCTGGTGCGCGCCAACCTGCACGGGTGACCGAGGGCGCGAGCGTCATTGCGCCGCGCCGCAGCGGTCTTGAGGTTGACGGTGGGGAGGCGCAAGCTGAGCCTCTGCACGACGGGCGTGGGAAGTTCGGGAGCGGGCCGTGGACATAGGGACCATATTCATCCTGATGATGGAGAACCGATCGTTCGATCATATGCTGGGCTATCTCTCGCTCGACGGACATCCCGTCGAGGGATTGCGCAAGGACCGGAGCTGGCGAACCGACGTCGCCAATCCGTTCAAGGGGAATTTGTACCGGCCCTTCCCGCTGACGGATCCCTTCGGCACGATGGAGGCCGATCCGCCCCACAGCCGCTCCAGCACCAGGACCCAGATGGGAATTGCGGTGGCCGGCAAGTTCCCGATGAAGGGCTTCGTCGAGACCTACGCCAAGGCGAAGGGCGCGGCGCCGATCGGACCGCGAAGCAAGCCTGCGGCCATGGGCTATTTCACCGGCGCCGAGGCTCCGGTGACGGACTTCCTGGCGCGCAACTTCGCCGTCTGCGACCATTGGCACGCGGCGCTTCCCGCCGGCACCCAGCCCAACCGGCTGATGGCCATGAGCGGGTTCACGAACATCGATACGAACAAGGTCCCCCTCCCCCGCCAGGAGCTCGTCTACGACTGGCTGCGCCGGCACGGGATAAGATGGCGAGTCTATCATGCCGGAGTCCCCTTCTTCGCGATGATGCTCGACCGGGTCGACGACATCCTTGCCGGCAATCACTTCCGGCCGTTCGGGCAGCTCTTCGACGACGTTCAGAACGAGCCTCCGGACGAGTTCCCGCAGGTCGTCTTCCTCGAGCCCGTCTACGCCGACGCGCCGCACTTCGGAGCCAGCACCGACGACCACGCGCCCGGCGGAATCAAGGGCGGCCAGGAGTTCCTGCTCGAAGTCTATCGCTCGCTGACCCGGGTTCCGGACGTGTGGAAGCGGAGCGTCCTCATCGTCACCTATGACGAGCATGGCGGCTTCTTCGACCACGTCCCGCCGCCGATGATCCCGACCGAGCCCCCGCCCACGGCGACCTTCACCGAGCGTTTCGAGTCGCTCGGAGTTCGGGTCCCCGCCCTGGTCGTCTCCCCGTTCGTGAAGAAGGGCACGGTCTGCAGCGAGGTGATGGACCACACCTCGATCCTGAAGTTCATCGGCGAGACGTTCGGTCCCGGGGGACTTTACTCTCCCGCGGTGGCCGCCCGGCCGGTGAAGAGCGTTTCTGCCGCCCTCGACAATCCCGCCGGCCGGCGCCGCTCGCCGGTCGTGCCGACCCTGAACGCCTATCTCGCGCGCGCGCCCAAGCCGTCGGGCCGGCTGCCGGGCAAGAAGCCCGACACCGACCTCGAGCAAAGCTTCCAGAAAGCGCTCGACGAGATCCGCAAGCGTCCCGGGCGGCCGCCGGGAGTCTACGACTCGCTGCTCGCAAGCTTTCCTCCGGACCCGGCAGGTGCGGCGTGATCCGCCGGTCGCTCCTCAGCTGGATTGTCGGCCTGACCGCGCTCACCTCGGTGACGAGCTGCGACCTGCTGACCCGGTCGCGGCCGGGCCGGATCACCGATTACACCCACGTCGTCCAGGCTGCGACCGAGGGCAACATCCCGGTCGTTCGAGCGGCCCTCGATCGGGATCCCCGCCTGTTGAAACGGACCGAATGGGACCGGGCCACCTTGCTCCACAACGCCGTCGGCCACGACGAGGAGCAGATGGCGGCTTTCCTGATCGGGAGGGGCGCCGCAGTCAACGCAACCACTTCGAGCGGGCTGACTCCGCTGCACATGGCCGCTCAGAACGGCAACATACCGATCATCACCCTGCTCCTCGATCACCGGGCCAGGATCAACCCCGTCGACGGCAAGGGCTGGACGCCGCTCGACAGGGCGGTGAGATGGCGTCACCCCGAGGCCGCCCAGTTCCTTCGAACGCGCGGCGGCAGGCCGGGGCCCGGAGCGGCTCCGGGGCGCTGACGGCTCGGCGCCGCCGCGGGACCGCCGCCGGCGCTCAGTCCTCCTCGCCCCAGCGGCGCTGGTAGAAGATCGCCCCGGCCGCCACCGCGACTCCCGCCGCGGCCGCGCCGAGGCCGATGTTGCGCCAGGAAAAGACGCTCTGCTCGCCGAGCGCGCTTCCGTCATATTCCTCCTCGAGCAGCGCCGCATTGCCGGCATTGGCGGAGAGGCGCACCCGGTCCCCCTCGACCGCTGCGACGAGGCCTCCCGAAATGTAATGGTGATGGCCGCGGTGCGAGCCGCTGTCCGCCCTCGTCAGCTTGATCCGGCCGCCCTCGACCGAATCGACCGTTCCGAGCCGGGCTCCGTCGGCGCCGTAAATCTCCATATGGGGCTGGATCTGGCTGAGGTCCGCCATGTCGTCATGTCTCCTGCTGGTGGGTTCGCCGGAAGAAACGAGGGGCGCGCGGATTGGATGCAACCGATCGCATGGAGCCGGAACGATCCGGGCACGTTGGTGGCCGGGAAAAGGAGACTCTTCATGCGAATCACCCTCGCCCTCCCGCTTCTGGCGCTCGCCGCCTGCAACGTGAACAGCGATTCCGCCAACGACCAGATGACCCTCGAATATAACGAGCAGAGGATCAGGGACGCGGCCGCGGCGACGGCCCGGACTGCGAAGGAGGTCGGCACCTCGGTCGGCAACGTCGCAGTCACCACCGGCCGGGCGGTCAGGAACGAGGTCGGCGACGTCGACGTCGATGTCGACGTGACCCGCAACCGGTCCACCGGCACCGCCAACGAGGCGGCTCCGAGGTGAGCCGGACGCCGGGCCGTTGGCAAAAGCGGCCGCTCCGGGCATAGGATTGGACTCGAAGGAAGGGGGCCTATGCGCGGACAGGTATTGGGAGTCGACACGAGGACGGGCGACGGCATAGTCACCGGCGACGACGGCCGCCGCTACAGCTTCAAGCCCGACGACTGGGCCCATCGCGGCGAGCCGGCGATCGGGATGATCGTCGATTTCGAGACCCACGAGACGAGGGCGCTGAGCGTCTTCCCGGTGCCCGGCGCCTCGCCGCCCCCGGTCATGGCCGCGGGCGGCTCCGCGCCCATCGACGACGACCGCAACAAATATATCGCCGCGCTCATCGCCTTCCTGATCGGCCCGCTCGGAATCCACCGTTTCTACCTGGGCAGGACCGGCTCGGCCATCGCGATGCTGATCCTCACCTGCACCGTCGTCGGGCTGGTCGTCACCGTGCCCTGGGCGCTGATCGACATGATCCGCTACCTCGTCATGTCCGACCGCGAGTTCGCCGAACGCTACGCCCGCAAGCCCTGATCCCGCCATTCCGGAGCAAATAGGAACTTTCCTGTTCGTTCTCTTTATGTTCTACTGTCCCTATGCACGGGGACGATTCGGAAAAACCGCCGCGGCGGCTCATCGGCGAGGACGCCAAGGCGCGCTTCCTCGAATACCTGCGCTCGGGAGCCAGCCGCGAGGAAGCGGCCGCTGCGGTCGGCTTCCCGCTCGGCAGCCTCTACAACGTCCGAGCCCGCGACTCCGTCTTCCGCCTCGGCTGGGAGTGGGCTTTGGATCTCGCCGCCATCGACGAGCGCGGCGGCGAGCTGTCCAGGCGCGGCGCCGACGGCGAGCCCGGCGACCGCATCGCCCCGACCCGCGGGCGGCTCCTGCAGCGCCAGAAGATGCGGTGGGTCAAGTTCAACGCCAGGCGCCAGCAAATCTACCTCGACCATTTCGCGGGCACCGCCGACAGCGAGGCCGCCGCCGCCGCCGCCGGGGTCAGCACCCACACGGTCCGCGCCCACGGCCGCAAGCATCCCGAGTTCGAGGCGGCCGAGAGGGAGGCGCTCCGCCACGCTTATGCCAGGCTCGAGGCCGAGGCGGTCCGCCAGCGCCTCGAGGCCCAGCGCCGACTCTCGGAAAATCTCGAGCCGACCGGCGAGATCGCCCTTGAATTCGAACGGGTGATGAAGCTTCTCGCCCGCTACGACCGCAAGGACGGCCGTGTCGGCAGGCGCGAGGTCGGGCACGGCCGCAAGCAGCGCTGGACGTTCGAGGAAGCGATCGAGGCGCTCGACAGGAAGCTCAACGCATTGGGGATCCGCCGCGGAATCCTTCCTCCGGACCCCGACGACCTGTGAGCGCCCCCCTCCCCCGCCGGATACTGTCCTCGACGGGGGGAGCCGGGGCGCATTTCGAGTGGCTCCGCAAATGGGCGGAGTCGCGCTTCGGCGGCGATCCGACGGGCGCGCTGGTCGAATATAAATCGTTCCCTCCGCCTGCCGCGTCGAAATTCAGCCGCCGCGAAATGCTCGATGTGCTGGCGAGACTCGTCTTGTGCACGCCAGAGCAGCGCCGCTTCATCCTGCGCAGCCTGCCCCGGCCCGCGGTCAGGGCGATCGAGGAGGAATGGTGGTGGCAGGCCCATGGCGGCCAGATCGAGCCCGAAGCCGCCCCCGACGGCGAGCCCTGGCGGGTCTGGGCGATCGTGGCCGCCCGCGGCTTCGGCAAGACGAGGGCCGGCGCCGAATGGATCTGGGCCCGGGCCCGCGAGAACGGGCGCGCCCGGATCGCCCTCGTCGCCGCGACCGTCGAAGAGGTCGTCCGGGTCATGATCGAGGGCGAAAGCGGCCTCCTCGAGCTCGCCCGCTCCGGCGAGGAACCGCGCTGGATTCCCAGCAAGCGCCTGCTCCGCTTCCCGTCGGGCGCCGAAGCTCATGTCTATTCCGCCGAGCGCCCCGAGGCCCTCCGCGGCCCCCAGCATCATTACGCCTGGTGCGACGAGCTTGCCAAATGGCCGCGCCTCACCGGCACCGGCCAGTCCAAGGCCGGCGCCGCCTGGGACAATCTCATGCTCGGCCTCCGCCTCGGCGACCGCCCCCGGACCTTGGTCACCACCACCCCGAGACCCGGCCCCCTCCTCAAGCGGATCCTCGCCCTCCCGCGCTGCGCCGTCACCAGGGGCCGAACCGACGAAAACCCCCACCTCCCCAGCGACTTCCGCCAGGCCGTCCGCGAAATGTACGGCGGCACCAGGCTCGGAAGGCAGGAGCTCGAAGGCCTGCTGCTCGAGGAATATGAAGGCGCGCTCTGGTCCCGCGACCTGATCGAGAAGGCGCGCTTCCCCTCTCCCTGCAGGGGAGAGGGTCGAC
>DATHBY010000162.1:0-1765 GCA_035295885.1 Allosphingosinicella sp. | reverse complement strand
GGTCGCCGTCGTCGGGACCGCCCAGATCATGCTCTGGTCCGACCCGAAGCGGGCGACGCCGGAGCTGCCTCCGGTAAAGGTCCATGCCGGCGGCATCTGCTCTGTCCTCGCGGCGCCCGGCTCCGCCACCGGCGGCAGGCTCGTCCTGGGGGCGCCGGACGAGCGCCTCCTCCATGCGCCCATCGAAGCGGGCCGCGATACCCGGCCCTTCTCCACCCGCGACGCCGTCCCCGTCGACGCCGGCACCGTCCCGGGCTGCCTGCTCGTCGCCAGCAGCAAGTGGTGGTCGATCGACAGGCTGCCGCTGAGTTTCGCGGACAATTCGATGCTTCCTTTCGCGCAGGGGGCACTCAGGCCCGGCGTGAGCTACGTCGTTCAGTGTCCCCTCCGGGGTGGAGCCGGGACCGGCAGGATCGTCCCCGGGGAACCCTCGCAACTGGCGCTCGACGGCGGCGATATCGTGACCGCTGAGGGCGATCGCCTTCTGATCGGCGGCAAGCTCCTCGCCATCCAGTCCGTGAAGACGGACGGGCCGGAGAAGGCGGCCGGCGAGAAGGAGAAAGAAAGCGACAAGAATACTCCGCCTGAAACTGGAAAGAGCAAGAAGGCCGTCCGTATAGCGGTCCTCTTCACGGACGTGCCCGTCAAAGGGTCCGAGAAGACTCTCGATTATGTGACCTACAGGCCCGGCGAAAAGCGCGTGTTCAATGCGGCGAACCAGCGAAGGTTGGTGAGCTTCGGCGAAGCGGCCTTGCCTGCCCATGTGGAGCAGCTCGAATTCGAAGCGCCCGCCGATCCCAAGAGCCAGACTTTCACGCCGCCGCTGGCTCAACCCGAGGGTGGGAATTGGGTGCAGGTCGACTCGGCCTGGTCGGCACTTCCGGTGGACGGCCGGGCCGGCTTCACCGTCCCGCGGGACTCGATCGGCGACTGGACGCAGGTGCCGCTTCCCCGGAGCTCCGAAAATCCGGAGCTCGCCTGGGATTATTTCGACGGCCGAGGCTGGCGCCGCCTCGACCGGGATTTCAGCGACGGCACGGCCAACCTCGCCTCGAGCGGATTGGTGCGCTTCACGGTTCCGGACGATCTCTCGGCGACCGAAGTCGCCGGCAAGCAGGACTATTGGATCAGAGCGCGGCTGGTCGGCGGCGATTACGGGCGGCCGAGCTACGTCGTCCAGACGACCGGAAACCGGCAGTCGATCAGTGTCGACCGCTCGACTTTGAACCCGCCCGAAATCTTCAGCATCGAGGCCAGCTACGAGCTTCGGAGCTATGCCGATCCGCAACTGGTCCTCACCGTCAACAATCTCGCCGAGGCAGACCAGACCCAGGCCGCCGCCGAGGCCGGAGCGGAGTTCGATCTTTTCGAAGGGCTGGCGGCCCATTTGGGCGACGCCCCCGGGCTCGGCAGGGCGATTTACATCGGCCTCTCGAGTGCGCCGGGTGTCGATCGGCTGAGCCTCTATGTGGACGCGATCGACCTCGATGCGGAGCCTCTGCAGCTGCAGGCGGAGGTGCTCCGGCCCGACGGCTGGGCGAAGATCGTCTGCGACGACGAAACGGCGGGGCTGACTCGACCGGGACTCCTCGGGCTATTCCTGTCCATCGCGCCCGCGCAATTGAGCCTGTTCGGCTGCGTCGGCTGGTGGGTGCGGCTGCGGCCCGTGAATCCGACAGGCGAATGGCGGCCGGTCGTGCGCGGCCTCTACCTCAATGCCGTCCTGGCCGAGCAGGCCAAGACGCTGCGGCAGGAGATTTTGGGC
>DATHBY010000161.1:0-5991 GCA_035295885.1 Allosphingosinicella sp. | reverse complement strand
CTTCGCCGCCGCCTTGAGCCGGTCGAGATCCCCGCCGGGATCGGTGAAGGTGCCGAGCATCGTCTTCGTGCACCACAGGAGGCAGCAATTCTGCCGGAGCGGAGTCACCGGGATGATCGCCGCTTTCATGGGAGGATCGGTCATGGCGGCGGAGATGGCGCGCGCGGAGCGAAGTTGCAACTGCGAGCCGTCACCCCGGACTTGATGCGGGGTCCACCTTTTCGGCCAGGAGCCTGCACGAATGGAAGGTGGATGCCGGATCAAGTCCGGCATGACGAAGTAGTTCAACCTGATCGCATGTTGCTCCAAGGGAAGCGACGATGACGCTCACCCATCTCCAGCGGCTCGAGGCCGAGGCGATCCACATCATGCGCGAGGCGGTGCCCGGGTTCGAGCGGCCGGCGATCCCCCTCCCCCTTCCGGGGAGGCGCTACTGGCCCAGAGCCGCATATTCGAACAGTCGGAACCGATAGCGCTGCTGCGCTCGGATGTTGGCCGCGACCTTGCCGTGGAGGTTGTCGTCCCACCGGCCCCAGCGGTCGATGAACGCGTTCGCCGCGGCGGCGTCGCCCGCTTCCTGGAGCGCGATCACCTGCTTGAGGAGGTCGCGCACGGCATCGTGGTAGCGGTCATAATCGATGCTGAGCCTGGCGGTCGCCGGATCGAAGCTCAGCACCTTGCGGTCGAGGAACCAGTTCCACTGCATCAGCTGCATCATGTTGTAGGGCTGCTCGCGCCGCGGCTTGTTGTTCTGGAGGGTGCGCAGGATTCCGCTGGCGTAGACGGCGCGCAGCTGGTCATCGGAATAATAGCCCCGGCGCCTCAGCTCCCTGGCGACGAACAGCGAGACGAGGTCCGCCTTGAGCTCCTCGAGCAGGTTCGAATCGGCGCCGATCACGTCGAGATTCCGGCCCGAGGCCGTGACGTCGGGGCCGAGATAATGGCCGACCTCATGCCACAGCGTCCGGTAGAAATTGGAATCGGCGGTGAGTTGGCCCGCCTGGCCGGGCACGATGGCGGCGCCGAAAATGTCGCCGGAGCCGCGGAAGATGTCGGGATTGCGCATGATGTTGGCTCGAAGCAGGATGATGCTTCCGTAGCGCTCGACCAGATAGGCCTCGTTGGGAAGGTTGGTGGCGGTGTTGCCGCCGCGGGTCTGGCCGAAATCGGCGATCACGTCGTAGACCCCGACCGGAATGTCCTCCATCACCCGCCGGCGCCGCTCGTAGGGCAGGGAGTTCTCGAGCTCCTGTATGCCTTTCATCGCCGCCCGGAGCTCCGCCGATTCGCGGGTGCGGGTGGCGAGCAGGCTGAGGCCGTAAAATGCTCGGGTGCCGAGGAGCTCGTCGTCATAGGTCTCGTAGGCGCCGATCTGGGCGTTCAAGTTCTTGAAGCGGCCCTTGAGCCAGGCGGCGTCGCCCGATTCGTAATCGTCGCTGAGCAGGTCGCGTCCGCGGTTGCGAAGATAGCGGGCGAATTGCGGGTCCGACCCCTCGACCGAGTCCGCCGCCTCGTTGAGCAGAGCGTGGCTCCGGACCATTTCGTCGGCATAAGCGAGCGAATAGGGGGCGGCGTAGAGGGTGGCCCGGTTCGGCTTCCTCGCCAGCGCCTCGAGGCGGGAGCGAAGGCCCGGATGAAGGGCGTCGATCACCGGATATTGGCGCAGCTTGGCGAGATCGCGCTTGAGCACGGCCATTTCGGCGCGGCGGACGACGGAGCGAAGGTCGGTGAGCCGGGCCCGCTCGGCCGGATGGGAGACGAGATAGGCGTCGAACTCGGCTTTGGTGAGGTCCCAGGGGTAGACGTTCTTGCCCGGAGGCGCCTCCGGGACCGCGACGAAGGGCTCGCGCTTGTTGTCGAGCGTGGTGGCGATCGGCCCCTGGTTGAGGCGGTAGAGGGTGTGCAGGCCGCGGCCGTGAGCGTCGGTGCGGCGGGCGAGGGCGGCCCGGGCCGCGAGGGCGCTGCGGTGCCGCTGAGCCTCGTAGACGTCCTGGAAGATCCGGCCGACCTCGAGCAGCTTGTTCACCGCGACCCGCTCGCCGGGCGTGAGGTGGGCTAGCGAAGGGGCGAGGCGGATGGTCTGGGTCTTGTCGAGAATCGCCTGCGCCTGGGCCGGGCTCCATTCGCGCGGCGCCGGCGACTGGGCAGCGGCCGCGGGGGCGGCAAGGGCGGCGAGGAGCAGCAGGAAAGCAGTGGCGATTCGCAGTTCGGCGGCGGGTCCCCCGCCCGCTGCGGCGCGCGCCGGGAATCGGGTTGGAAGGTCCGGAAGTTTCATTAGTTTCGGCTTCCCAAGAGTGAAAAAGATCTTCGGAACCATTCGCGGCCGGCCGTTCGCGCCGAGCGCCTTTTCGTCGCCTGAAAATCCGGCTGCCATCCGGTCCTGCCTCTCAGAGTCGCTCCAGGCCGACAGCATGACAGGCCAAATCCTATTAGTGAAATCCTATTCTTGAAGGACGGATAACTCGCTAGTCTCCGCCGCGATGGAAGATTTCCTGGTGGCCCTGACCCGAGGCAATTTGCCTGAGGTGAAGATCGTGCTGACCACGACGGTGGCGCTTCTCGCCGCCTATCAGGCGGGGCTGATGGCGGTCGGCTACGGCAGGCTTCGCCTTCCGTTCCTGAAGCCGCTGCCGGCCTCGAAGGCGCACCGGGTGATCGGCGACAGCATCGTGGCGGTGACGGTGACGGTCGCGATCATGTGCGTCGGCTATTTCGGCTTCGAGGAGGACAAGGCGGTCCACATCCTCCTCGCCTCAGCGCTGCTCCTGGTCCTGGCCTTCAAGATCCTCGTCGTCCGCAGGCTGCACCGGCTCAATCGCCTCTTGCCTGCGCTCGGCATATCGGTCTTCCTGCTGTTCTGGGCGACCTGGTTCTCCGCCGCGGCCGAGCATCTGGTCTGAGGAGACGCAATGGCGGACGATAATCCGAGGAAAGGCGGCACCGGGGTACAGCTGCTGGGTTCGCTCGCCGTCGCCGCGATCGTCGTGGCGGCGGCGATCTGGGCCGTGACGGCGCGTCTCGGCCCGACCAGCATTACCGAGCGCGAGGCCGCCGCGGAGCAGGCCGAGGAAGCCGAGGAGGCCGCCGAAGAGGCGCAGGAAGAGGCGGAGGAAAAGGCCGAGGGATCGGGTGGCCGCCGACGGCGGGGGCGGGACCGGTGAGGAACGCGCTCGTCCTGCTGGCCGCCGCGATGACCGCGGCCTGCGCGTCCGTGCCCGCGCAACAATCCGCAGCGCCCCCCCCGCACGCCGCTTATGCCTGGGCCGTGTTCGACGCCGGCGGAATCACCGAGTCAGGGGCGAGCGGCCTCGCCGACCGCGCGAGCGGACGCTCGCTCACGCTCGACGACCCGGTGCGGATCGCGTCGGTCAGCAAGCTGGTCGTCGCGCTCGGAACGATGCGGCTGGTCGAGCAGGGGAAGCTCGACCTCGACCGCGACGTTTCGGATTATCTCGGCTGGCGGCTTCGCAACCCCGCTTTCCCGGCCGATCCGATCACCTTGCGAATGCTGCTCTCGCACCGCTCGAGCCTTCGCGACGAGGTCGATTATGTGATCCCTCTCGGCGGGACCGTCGAGGAGCGGCTCGCCGATCCCAAGGCCTACGATCCAGCCCATCGCCCGGGCAGCTTCTACCGCTATTCGAACCTCGGCTTCCCGGTCGTGGCGACGGTGATGGAGAAAGCGAGCGGGGAGCGCTTCGACCGGCTGATCGACCGGCTCGTCCTGAGGCCGATGAAGCTCGACGCCTGCTTCAACTGGTCGACCTGCTCCGACTCCGCGGCGGCCCGCGCCGTGGTGCTCTATTCGGCTGCCGGCGAGGTTCTTCGCGACGACCATAAGGGCGAGCGGCCGGCCTGCCTGGTCGTCCCGGCGGCGGACGGCAATTGCGACCTCTCCACCTACCGGATCGGCACCCATGGCGGCCTCTTCTCTCCCCAGGGCGGCCTTCGCATTTCGGTTCGCGACCTGGCGAGCGTCGGCCGTCTGCTGCTTCGCAAGGGCCGCCTTCCGGACGGCGGCCGGCTCCTCTCCGAAGCGAGCGTGGCCGAGATGATGAGGCCCGCCTGGCGCTTCGACGGCGCCAACGGCGAGCAGGAGAAGGGCTTCTACTGCGGCTACGGGCTTTCGGTGCAGATCCTCGCCCAATGCCCGCCCTGGGACGATCCCGTCGGCGACGGCCGCGCGCGCTTCGGCCATGCGGGCGACGCCTATGGAGTCAAATCGGGCCTTTGGATCGACCCGAAGCGCGGCACCGGAATCGCCTATTTCGCCACCGGGATCGCCGGCGAAGCCAAGGGCACCCGCTCCGCCTACTGGGCGATCGAGGAGTGGCTGGCCGCGAAAGCCACGCGGTAGCGCTCACCGTCATGCTGAACTTGTTTCAGCATCCAGCGGCGAGCCGCCTCGCGGGTGGAGAACTGGACCCTGAAACAAGTTCCGGGTGACGGGCGGGAGCGACGGCGACTCGTCCAGCGCTACTCCGTTCCGCGCGCCGGCCGTTCGCCGAGAAGGTGGCGCTGCCAGAACATGAGGCTGGTCCAGAAGGCGTAATCCTGATTGGCCTTCTTGGCGAAGCCGTGGCCCTCGTCCTGGGCGAGGAGGTGCCAGGCGGTGCCGCCGTTCCGGCGCACCGCCTTGACCGCCTGCTCCGCTTCGGAGGCCGGGACCCGCGGATCGTTGCCGCCGGTCTGCACCATCAGCGGCAGTCGAAGCTCCTTGATCCGGGTGAGAGGCGAGATGGCGAGCAGCTTCTTCCTCTGCACAGGATCGCGCTCGTCGCCATATTCGACGCGCCTCAGGTCGCGGCGATAGGATTGGGTGTTTTCCAGAAAGGTCACGAAGTTGGAGATGGCGACGATGCAATTGGCCGCCTTGAAGCGGTTCCCATACATGATCGCGCTGGCGTAGCACATGTAGCCGCCGTAGCTGCCGCCGGTCTCGGCGAAGCGGGCGGGGTCGAGCGCCGGATCACGGGCGAGGACGTCGAGAAAGGCGCCGATGTCCCTCACCGAATTCTCGCGCAGATCGGGTCCGTTATCGAGTGCGACGAAGCGCTTGCCGAAGCCGGTCGAACCCCGGACGTTGGGATAGAAAAGCGCGATGCCGAGCTCGTTCAGCAGGTAATTGTTGCGGCCAAGGAAGCCGGGGCGCGACTGCCCCTCCGGGCCGCCATGGATGCTCATGATGAGCGGCCGCCGGCCGGGGAAGCGCGCCGGATCGGGGCGATAGAGGAAGCCCGAGACCTTCTCGCCGTCGAAGCTGGTGGTCTCGACCAATACCGGCTCGACATTGCGCCTGGGATCCAGACCGCCGGTCTCGCTCTCCGTCCAGCGGGTGACGGCCAGCGTCCTGGGATTGACGACGTAGACGTCCGACGGCGAGCGGGCGGAAGACACGCTGACCGCGACGTCGCCCCAGGGCGCGACCTCGAGGCCGCCCATCGTGCCGACGGGCAGGCCGGCGATGGCGCGGCTCCTTCGGGTGCGCGTGTCGAGCAGCTTGAGGCGGCTGATCCCGGCGTCGTTGACGATATAGGCGATGAACCGGCCGTCGTCGGAAATGTCGAAGCTCTCGACGTCCCAGCGCGGCTCCGACGCCACCGCAGTGAAGCGGCCGGTGGCGGGGTCGAGGATTCCGAGGCGCTGGAAATCGGACCCTTCGTCGGAGGTGACCCACAAGGTGCCGTTCGGAGCGAATTGCGCTGCCCCGTAGGAGATCGGCCTGGAGTGATCGCCGATCGGAGTCATCCGGCCGGTGGCGACGTCCACCCGGTAGAGGTTGGACTTGGTCACGGAGAGATATTCGGAGACGATCGCGCTCCGTCCGTCGGGAGCGAAGTCGCTGAGGCCCCAGCCGCCGCCCTTCACCTGGGCGAGCATCCGGTTGCTGGCGGGATTGCGCGGATCGACGATCCAGATGTCGTTGTCGGAGCCGTTGCGGCGGGTCGAGGTGTAGGCGAGCCAGCGGCCGTCATGGCTCCAGGCGTTCAT